>CALLPU010000376.1 GCA_938016235.1 uncultured Granulosicoccus sp.
CGCGTGCTCAGGAAAAGATGTACGGGATATCAACCTGGTTCATCCACACACCAGAGCCTGCGCCCTTGGTGGCTGCTGTTCGTGTTGTTAGTGCTGTTGCCATTCACAACATCAACCCTGGCTGCCACCAGCGTTGTAGTCGCCGGTGTAGAGGACGATCTTAAAAAGAATGTTGAGCTGATTGCCGGCGTCCCTCCGGCACCGGAAGAGCAGCGTAAATTTCGGCGCTACATGACCGACCTTCCAGACCAGGCGCGTGTGGCGCTCGGCGCACTTGGCTACTACGCAGCCACTGTCGAAGTCTCGCAGGCAACCAGCGGCGAAGATACTGTCATAACCATAGAGGTGACACCAAACGACCCAGTGCTCATTGAGACTATTGATATCAGCATAAGGGGCGCTGCAGAAGAGGATCCCACCTACAGCCGCATACTGACGTCGCTGCCCTTGCAAAAAGGCGCCATATTCGTGTCAGGTGAGTATGAAGCTACCAAGGCAACACTGATTGATCAAGCCCAGGATCTGGGTTATTTCGAATTTGCGTTTACAGAATCTGAAGTTCGGGTGAGTCGCAGACAACTGACTGCCAACATCAAGCTGACGGCCGATTCCGGTGTCCGGTACACGTTTGGTGACATTCTGTTTGAGCAGAACGCGTTCAGCAAAGCCTTTTTGCAACGATGGGTTCCTTTCGCCGAGGGTGATCCCTATCAATCGGGGTTGATCGGAGAGCTTACGCAAAACCTGCAGAACAGTGGCTACTTCAAGAGCGTTAGAGTCATCCCACTGCAGGACCGCCGCTATGGCACCACAGTGCCCATCAAGGTTGACCTGACCCGCAAGGACAACAACGAGGTTGCCGTCGGCGTGGGGTTCGCCACTGACACCGGACCCAGAACCAAACTGACGTGGGGCAAACCACTCATCAATCGGCGAGGCCATTCCGCTGATGCAGAACTGGGCTTGTCTGAGCATCGGCAAAACATCAGCCTGTCGTATCGCATTCCCAGGCGCAACGAACCGCTCTACAATTACTGGGGCATCGAGTACGGTTTGAAAAAGGATACGACGGGTGATACAGACAGTTTTCTGAACACGCTGAATTTTCAACGTGTATCGCGCACGGTGTCGCAGTGGACAGAATCGATTTTCCTTCGCTGGGAACGGGAACGATTTACCGTCAGCAACGTCCAACGCACAACAGATCTGGTGCTGCCCGGAGTCAGTTATTCGCGCAGTCGAAGCAAAGGCACGCCGTTTCCGTACTGGGGGCAGGCAGCGAGCGTTCAATTGCTAGGCGGATCAAAACGCGTGTTATCCAGTATCGATTTCCTGAAAACCGTAGGCACTTTTCGCTATCTGCGCGCCCTGTCTGATCGGAATACCATCATCGGATCGGTACAGTACGGTGCCATACACTCTAACGACTTTCTCAGCGTGCCAGTGTCTCAACGGTTTTTCGCGGGTGGTGACAGAAGTGTAAGAGGTTTTCGCTATCGAGACCTGTCGCCACGAGACATCGCTGATGAAGCAGTCGGCGGTCGCTTCCTGGAAGTGCTCAGCCTGGAATACAACTATCGCTTTCTGGATCGATGGAGTGGTGCCCTGTTCACCGATGCCGGGCGAGCGTTCAATAGCTTCAGCGAACCGTACAGTGTGGGCGCAGGCTTTGGCATCCGCTGGCAGTCGCCCGTGGGCCCGTTTCGCGTCGACATTGCGACGCCCATCAGTGACAACGATGAAGGTGGCATTCGGGTACACCTGTCCCTCGGGCCAGATCTGTAATGAAAAAACTCCTTAAATGGCTCGGCCGCATACTGTTGGTGCTGGTCATACTCATACTAATTGTGCTGGGCATTGCCTGGTTCCTGCTGGGCACAGACAGAGGTTTCAGCTTTGCCACGCGTGAAGCCTCCAAACGCGTGGATGGACTGCAGCTCACTAACGTCAACGGGAATCTAGTCAGCGGTATCGACGTTGAAGCGCTGAGTTTTGAAAACGAGTCGTTATCAGTTCAGGCTGAAGGCGTCGATAGCCAGTGGCGTCTTGGATGCCTGCTGCAGAGAGAATTCTGCCTCGACCGCATTATTCTCGATGAGGTAACGGTGGAAACGTTCGCAACGGATGCACCGCCTGCCGAAAAAACCGCAGGGCCCATAGAATTGCCATCAGTCAATTTACCCATCGATATCACGGTCAAGGATATTCTGGTTCGCAAGCTGATATTCAAAGCCCCCGGCGACGCGCCAGAACAGGTTATCAACGATATTGCAGTGACTGCCCGTACAGAAGGCAGTGACGTATTCATCGACAATGTCAGCGCGGCTTATCAAGACTATACCCTCAGCGCTTCCGGTGAAATCACTCTCGATGGTGAATATCCACTGGACCTGCTCGTTGAACTCAACGCCACCGACGTGCTGCCGGATACCGTCCCTGAAGGTGTCGGGGACCAGCCAGTGGCTGTTACCGTCAAGTTATCGGAGACGCTTGAGAATCTGGCGATTAACACCCGGGTATCCGGAACGGTCGAGGCTGAACTGATCGCGAACGTGCAACCGCTGAATACACAACTGCCAGCAACAGTAAGGTTCACCAGTGATGCGCTGGGCTGGCCAATCAGTTCGCAATCACTAGTTCAGGCGACGGGAACCTCATTGACCCTCGATGGCACACTCGACGATTACGCTATTGCGCTGGTAACACAAGTTGATGGAGAACAAGTTCCCGTAACGCAACTGAACCTGCAGGGCAAGGTCAACAAGGAGCGTGTTGCACTTCCCAACATTGCAATCGACACGTTGGGCGGCAAGGCCACGGGCCGTGTAGATGCATCCTGGATCGACGACATCACATGGTTAACGCAATGGCAGATTGACGACATCGATCCCTCGCAGCAAGTGCCTGATCTTCAGGGCAACCTGGATGGAATAATCTCGGCCAGCGGTCAGGTAGTGGATGGCAACTGGACGGTGGATGTTGAACAAGCCACCGTGACGGGCGAGCTACGCAACTACCCGTTCGATTTGAACGCCGCATTGTCAAAAGGTCTGGATAACGTCTGGCAGATCGACACCGTCACGCTCGACAACGGGAAAAACAGCTTGAAAGCCAGCGGAGAGGTGAGTGAGCGCTGGGACATCTCGGCCATTGTCAGGATGCCTGAATTGCAAAACATCCTGCCTGAATTGGCAGGCGGCTTTAACGCCGACATCGGTATCCGGGGCCCTCTACAAACCCCGGATGTGGATATTAGCGCCAACTCGGCCGTGATCAAATTCAACGAGATCCTGGTCAACGGCTTCAGCCTCAACGCCGATATCAAGGAGTTGTTCGTCAACCCCAGCACCGTAACGCTTGCTATTGGCACAGTACAGTCTGGTGATCAAACGGTTAAAAATACAAGACTGTCACTGAATGGCATGCGTAGCCAGCATACGGTTAAGTTGTTCAGCGATGGCCCCCAGGCGACGGCTATTGACCTGCTGGCCAGCGGATCACTGAACGATACGTTTGATTGGGATGGTAGCCTGGACGCCGTACGGCTTGAAGTACCCGCCCACACAATCGAGCTGGACAAACCGACTGCGCTATCCTGGAACAACGCGACGAAAAATTTTGCGGTTGATGCGCATTGCTGGAAAACCGATGGCAGCAACCTGTGCCTGCAAGAGCGCGTGTTGGCAGAATCTGATGGCACCGCAACCATCACACTCGATCAATATGCACTCTCCCGGCTGAACCCGTTTCTGCCGGCTGAAACCACTCTAAGGGGTAAGCTCGAACTCGATAGCACCATCAACTGGGGTGCTGATCAGCCCGGCGGCTTTTCCCTTGTGCTCAACTCACTGGTGTCAGATGGCGGCGCTCAGGTGCAGGATACCATTGGCGAACCGGTTAGTTTTACGTACGATGAACTTAACCTGAGTACCCGTGTAAACCCGTCTCAGATCGAGGCCAACGTATCGTTGGCTTCTCAAAATCTGGGGCAGGCAACAGTATCGATCGTGATGGATCCTTCAGGCGCAGAAAAACCCATCAACGGCTCTGTCAAATTCGACGGCTTCGATATTGGCATCGCAAAGGCGTTTCTGCCCGACTTTGATGTGGTTACCGGTACGCTTAGCGTCAACGGGGATATATCCGGCAAGCTGTCTGATCCACGATTCGATGGTGAAGTGATTCTGGATAGCCCCGTGGTCCGGGCCGACATTCTTCCATTGCCACTGACTGGCGGAAGAGTCGTTACCACTGTCAAGGGTAAACGCGCGGTTATAGACGGCACACTCAACAGTGATGAGGGCCGTATTCGCATCGACGGCGCAGCCAACTGGCGTGAACTGACTGCCTGGCAGGCTGACGTGACGTTGGAGGGCGAGAATCTCAATATACAGAGCGATCCCATTCAGGAATCGACCGTCAACCACCTGATCAAGATCAACGCCCGACCCGGTGTCATCAGAGTCAACGGCGACATAGACATACCGTCCGCCGTTATTGACGTTGAAGATCTGCCTCAGGGTGCCGCGGGAGTCTCAGACGACATTGTCATTATCGAGGATATTGAAGACACCGACCCAACGGCTGAGACTATCGATCCACCCGGTGACACTCAATTGCTCGTCGGTATCAGCATCAATCTGGGTGAAGAGGTTGGGTTATCGGCTTATGGTCTAACCGCCAATCTCACCGGTGATATCGACGTGCGCCTGAAAAGCCCGAACCCACCGCAATTGGGCGGCGAGATAGCTGTGGTCAACGGTATCTACAAGCAATACGGGCAGAATCTACAAGCTGACGGTCAGATACTGTTTGTGGGGCCAGTGAACCAGACACGTCTAGCCATCGATGCCATTCGGGAAATTGACGCTGAGGATCGAATTGCGGGCTTGCGCATTCAGGGTACGGTTGCCACGCCCGAGATAGTGCTGTTTACAGAACCGGGCGACAAGACACAGGATGCCATTCTGTCGTATATCGTGCTGGGCCGGGACATCAACGAAACCAGCGACCAGGAGGCGAACCTGTTGGCTACAGCCGCCCTGGCGCTGACTGTCAAAGGTGGACGCGACATCGCCGGGGGTATTGCCAGTGCGCTGGGTGTTCAGGATTTTGCGCTGGAGACTCGTGGCAGCGGCGACAACACGGAACTGGTCGTGAGCGGCAGACTCAATGACCGATTGCTGCTGCGCTACGGCCGCAGCGTGTTCGAACCGCAAAGCACCCTCTACCTTCGCTACGACTTGAGCAAGAAACTTTATCTGGAAGCAGCGCAGGGTCTGGAAAGCGCCGTGGACTTGTTCTATTCGTTTTCGTTCTAGCCTGAACCACTCTTGAAAAGCCTGTGAGGCCCGGTCGAATACTTCCGCAAGGAATTGGACTGGGCGTCCCTGTGGCTTCATGAACAGTCCGGACAAGCCAGCTTTTCAAACTGTGACGCTTGACAGTTAGAATCGGGGCCGAGCGATTCTGCCGTCTGACGGGATGACTGAGCAGGGGGTAAAACGGGCAACCTCGACGCTTTGCGATACACTGGAAGAGCACGACTGCGAACTCGCCTATCCCTACGCACACCACCAACGCCTTTATCCCCCATGTCAGAAACTTCAGATTATCAATACATTGATACGGCTGACGCGTTGGTATCGCTTTGCAACTCACTGCAGTCACGGCCATTCATGGCCATCGACACAGAGTTCCTTCGCGAACGCACCTACCGGCCGGAGTTGTGCCTTGTGCAAGTCAAGCACGATGACGTGCTCGCCTGTATCGACACTCTGGCTATCAGCGATTTAAGCGCGTTGAGCGAGCTACTGATGAACACTTCCATCATCAAGGTGTTTCATGCTGCCAGTCAGGATCTGGAGATTTTCTACCAGCTTTGCAAAGCCGTCCCTACCCCGCTGTTCGACACACAGATAGCCGCTCCGCTGCTCGGCTACAACGAGCAGATCGGCTATGGCAATCTGGTGAAGGAGCATCTGGACATCGAGCTTGCCAAGACGCATACACGGGCAGATTGGACCCGTCGGCCTCTGCCAGACAAACAGATTCAGTATGCCCTGGACGACGTGATCTATCTTGAGAAGCTGTATGTGGACATGCATGACACTCTCAAAAAGCAGGGTCGCCTTGAATGGCTTGCACCTGAATTTGCTGAACAGGCAAAACCTGAGAAATACGAACAGCCTGCCGGTGAACGCTGGAAGAAAATCCGTAACATTCAACGTTACAAGGGCCCCGCTTTATCCATCATTCAGCAATTGGCCAAGTGGCGGGAAATCAAGGCACGGGAAATCAATCAGCCACGAAACT
>CALLPU010000377.1 GCA_938016235.1 uncultured Granulosicoccus sp.
ACCGGCGAATATCAAACCACTTTCAACACGCAGCATATCCAGCGCGGCCAGTCCCAAAGGCACCATACCCCTGGGTTCACCAGACTGCCACAGTGCGTCAAACACAACACGGGCGTCGTTCGGGTGGCAAAACACCTCATAGCCCAGCTCACCCGAATAACCTGTACGGCTCACCACGACAGCCGCGCCATGAAAATCACCGATGCGCCCAATACTGAATCGGAACCAGCCAAGCTCGTTGATGGTCGGTTGCGTAGGCGCAGTCCAGATAACATCAGCTAAAATCTCTCTGGACAAAGGACCTTGCACGGCCACATTGCACAGGTGATCCGTGCTGCTCCTCACCCAGGCATTCAGATTGTGCTGCTGGGCCAGCTCTCGCAGAGCCAGCCCGCTGTCATCGTTACCACCGATCCAGCGAAAGTTCGTATCACCCAATCGAAATACGGTGCCATCGTCCACCATTCCACCGTGCTCGTAGCACATGGCGGTATACACCACCTGTCCAACAGCCAGTTTCTTGATGTTCCGCGTGACACAAAGTTGCATCAATTTCTCTGCATCCGGGCCTGTCACTTCGTATTTGCGCAGCGGCGACAGATCCATGATGGCCGCTTTCTCACGACACGCCCAATATTCAGCGATGGTGCCGTGTTGTGTCATGGTATTGGGCAGCCAGTACCCGTTGTACTCGATAAAGTCACGCGTATGCTCTGCAAAGCAGGCATGGAAACCCGTCTCTTTCGTCTGTTCCACGTCCGCCTCCGGTGTTTTTCTAAAGCCAATCGATCGTTTAAAGAGTTCTTGCTGGTCATACAGACGAGCCTGGATATCTGTAGGATTCCAGCCGTTGGCCGGATCCACATCACATGGGCAGGCTGTGGCAATGCACACAAGGTCTGACAAGGCGCGCAACAGAACATAGTCTCCCGGGCGCGACCACGGATCATCCATCAGAATGGCATTGCTGTCGTCGAGCAACGTGTTGAAGAAAAAGTTGATGGCTGGCCACCCGCCTCTGGGCCGAATGCTGAACTGAGCCAACTCCCGATTCATGTTGCTGCTGCAGTTCACATGGCCGGGATAACCGAGATCTTCGTAGTAGCGTGCAGTGCACGCCAACCCGAACGTATCGTGTCTGCCACACGTATCCTGAATGATCTCCACCAGCGGTTCCTGATCACTGCTGTAATATTTTGAATAGATGCCGGGCGCTGGATAGAGTGAGCCGCCCAATGATCGAGTTGTGGTGGGATCAATATCACGCTCCAGACCCTTGTCCAGTGCTCGCGCGGAGAATGCCTGAAAATCCGAACACTCACGACCTTGCACATCCAGTATCTGAATATACTGGCCCGCCTTCACCTCGAACGCCTTGGCATTTCCAGGCTGAATGTTTTCATCCAGTAGCGGTTCAGCCAGCGGTACAGGCGCTTGTCGCGGTTCCGCTGACCCGCGACTCTGCTGTCGCTCGATGAACAGTAGTATGTCAGTGGGAACATCCTGTGCATCAGGCCTCATCGGACCGCCCGGAGCGGCAATACACAACAACCCACCAGCGGCTACCGTTACGCTACGACACTCACCGGCGGTGGAGTCACCATCGAACAGTTGAACGCTATCGGCATCAGCCAGCGAAAAACCGGCAGTCTCCAACAGGTTCTTGACTCGCTGTCCGGCATGGCCTCCGGCACTTAACGTACTGTGCAAGCCGGTTGCGGAGCCCTTGCCCGATTTGCCAAGCATGGCAGCATCAGAGCGTCCGTCGGGCGTGAAATGAACCAGCTCAACGCGTTGCAAACCGGATACATCCAGTACGTTAACCACATCACCGGCTTCTACCTCCATGGCTCTGGAGCCACCGCCGGGCACGACATGACGTTCAACGTTGTCGGGCAACACGGGCAGACCCGGTGTACTGACACCACTTCGCGTGAAAGGCGCCACATACGATGACATTGGCAAGGCATTCATCCAATCACTCCCAGCAGACGCTGACGGTCACGACCCCATCGCGTAATCAGATGGTCAATCATCAAGCCCATGAAGGCGACACAAAATCCCAGCACAAGACCCTTCCCTACATCAGTTGAAGACAGTGCGCGCTGCATTTCCTGTCCCAGATCCTGCGTACCGATAAAGGCTGCGATGATGACCATGAACAATGAAAACATCACCGTCTGGTTCAAACCCACCATGATTGTCGGCACGGCCATGGGAAAGGAGACAGTACGCAGTTTCTGCCATTGACTGGCGCCTGACATATCCGAGGCTTCCAGCAAACTCGGTGGAACGCCGCGCAAGCCCTCGATGGTATAGCGCGTCATGGGCACGCTACCGAACACGATAACAGCGGCAATAGCAGCCACATCGTTCACCCCGAACAGCATGATCACCGGGATAAGATAGATAAAACTGGGGAACGTCTGCATGCTGTCACACACCAGCAACACGCGTTCAGATCGCTTTTCCTTGCGCGACGCCCAGATACCCAGTGGCAACCCGATACACGCAGAGACAAACACA
>CALLPU010000378.1 GCA_938016235.1 uncultured Granulosicoccus sp.
GGAAAATACACCTTTTCACCCATACGTTGTAACCCGTCCTTGATCACTCCCATGGCAATACGCCGCCCCAGAAACGCACTGTGATAGCTGGATGTAACATGGCCCACCATGGTCATGGGAATGGGCTCACGCGGATCTCGAACCGCTTGTGCCCCCTCAGGCAGCACCGCTTGCGGGTCGGTTGTTCGCAGCCCCACCAGCTGCTTACGATCGGTTCGCAGGCAATCTGCTCGTTGCATGCCACGTTTACCCAGATAACTGAACGGCTTGTGGTTGGCCACTGCCCAGCCGTGGTTCAAATCAATGGGCGTCATGGAGCCATCGGTATCCTGACCCACGATGATGAAGCCCTTCTCGGCACGCAACACGTGCATGGTCTCGGTGCCGTAGGGCGTCAGGTTGAACGCCTCACCAGCCTCGAACAACGCCTGCCATACCTGAAGGCCATAGTGTGCTGGCACATTGATCTCATAAGACAAGTCGCCAGTGAAGGAGATGCGGAAAATTCTTGCCGGTACTCCCGCCACGTGTGCCTCGCGCCAGTCCATGAAACCAAACGCCTCGGCCGATACGTCAATGTCGGTCAGTTGTTTTAACAACTCGCGGCTTTGCGGGCCGGCGATAGACATCGTGGCCCAGTGATCAGTGACACTGTTGAAATACACTTCCATCTCTGGCCATTCGGTCTGATGATAGATCTCCAGCCACGCAAGCACAGCCGCCGCGCCACCAGACGTGGTTGTCATCAGAAAGTGATTGTCTGCGAGGCAGGACGTCACACCATCATCCATCACCATGCCATCCTCACCACACATTAACCCATAGCGACACCGGCCCGGTGCCAGCTTCTCCCAGGCGTTGGTGTAGATTCTGCCGATGAACTCTCTGGCATCCTTACCCTGTATGTCTATCTTGCCCAACGTTGAGGCATCCAGAATGCCCACACCGTTGCGCGTTGCCAGTTGCTCACGGGCAATCGCCTGTTCCAGCGTCTCGCCACTCGTGGTGTAGTACAAGGGGCGTTTCCACTGCCCCACGTTCTCAAACTCGGCGCCGTGCTCCAGATGCCAGCTGTGCATGGGGGTGAAACGTTGTGGATCAAACAACGCATCGGTGTGCGCACCGGTAACCACACCAAAACTGACAGGCGTATAGTTGGGGCGGAACACCGTGGTGCCCGTTTCGGCAATCGTCTTGTTCAGGCTTTTGGCCACGATGGCCATGCCGTTGATGTTGCCTGTCTTACCTTGATCGGTGCCAAAACCGAGTGCGGTATAACGCTTCACATGTTCGATGGATTCAAACCCTTCGCGTGTCGTCATTTCGATACCCGCAGCCGTCACATCGTTTTGCATGTCCACAAACTGTTTGGGTGCACGACTGGCAGGTTTCGTATGAGGCACGACATACAATGGCATGGTGTCGCAACTCACCTCGTTGCCGGACGCACACTGTGGCGCATCCGGTTCTTCTTGCGAAGAAAAACCTGCCGCTGCCGATGCTTCACTACCAATGCTCAGACCGTCTGCCAGACAGGCAGTCAGCGTTTGCGCACCGGATATGGCACCGGCGCAAAAGCGTTGCTCGGTAGTATCGCCGGGTACAAAACCCAGTATCTCTTCAGACCACACAGGGCGGCTGCCGGTGTGGCAGGACAGATGCACGGTGGGGCTCCAACCACCACTACTGGCAACGGTGTCGCACTCCAGCCACTGCGTATCGCCGGTAACAAAGGTAGCGCTTGCGTTCACCGGCGCCACCACCACACCGGTAACGCGCTTGCGCCCGCGAGCCTCAATAATGACTGAGCCCGTGATCACCTTGATCCCGCGTTCCAACGCCTGATCGGTCACACTACCATCCGGTGCTTTACGCGTATCCACAATGGCCACAACGTCGCGGCCAGCATCCAGCCAGTCCAGCGCACATTGATACGCGCCGTCGTTGTTGGTCATCAATACCAGTTTTCTGCCCGGTACCACGGCAAAGCGATGAATATAATGACTGATGCTCGAAGCAATCAGGCAGCCCGGCAAATCATTGTTGGCAAACACCAGCGGCCGTTCGTGCGCACCGGTTGCCAGGATCACACTACCAGCTCTGACCTTGTGCAAACGCTGACGCGTCATACCGGCGGGTGCGTGATCATTCAGGTGATCTGTGCGGCGCTCACTGATGGTCAGAAAGTTATGGTCGTGATAGCCGTTTACGGTTGATCGCGTCAACACGACAACACGCGGGTTATCTTCAAGCTCACGACGAATGTTCTCCACCCAGTCCATAGCGGGCTGGGTATCAATCCGATCGGTGCTGAACAGTAACGATCCGCCGAGTTCTGATCGCTCATCGGCCAGTATCACGCGCGCACCGGAACGCGCAGCCGTAAGCGCTGCCGTGAGCCCTGCCGGGCCTGCGCCCACCACCAGTACATCCGCATGATGGTGCATGTGATCATACCGATCAACATCCGGTACTGCGGGACTACGGCCCAGACCTGCCGCTTTTCGAATGAACTTCTCGTAGGTTTCCCAGCGCGACTTGGGCCACATGAACGTCTTGTAGTAGAAACCGGGAGTCATCAGATTGCCGCCCAGCTTGCCCAGCAGCCCCATCATGTCGGCATCTGCATTCGGCCAGCCGTTCACAGGCTTGCTCACCAGCCCGTTATACAGACCTTGTTCGGTCGCCTTGATGTTGGGCGTCTGGGTGGCCTCACTGGCACCGATCTGCAGCACGGCATTGGGTTCTTCCACACCGGCTGTCATGATGCCACGAGGCCTGCCGTACTTGAAACTGCGCCCCACGACATCTACGCCGTTCGCCAGCAACGCCGAGGCGAGTGTATCGCCCTCATAGCCCATCATGCGGCGACCATCGAATGAGAACACCAATGGCTTTTCGCGATTGATGCGCCCGCCACTGGCCAACCGGTTACGTTGCTGCACCTTGAGCTGATGACGCGTCATCATGAGCGCGGCTCCGGTTTACTCTCTGTATGGGGCTCGGCCAGATTCAGGGCAGATCCTGTTGGCCCGACCACCGGATTCTCGTCGAGCTCCAGATACTCATCGCTCTTGTAGGTTGCGTAGATCTCGTACGTTTGCGTATTGCGCAACAGATGAAAGTACTTGCCACAACCCGCAGCATGCACCCAGAGCTCCCGATATACACCTCGAGTATTCTTGCGATAATACAAGTAGTTCCCCCACTGCTCGTCTGTGAGCGCGTCAGGATCGAGCGGTCTGGGCAGATGCGCCTGACCTGCAGCGTGAAACTCTTCTTCTTCGCGGTGCTCGCCACAATAGGGGCAGTGAATTAGAAACATGTGGGTTCGTGTGTCTGTCGGTAAAGTGTCTGGATAGGATTCAGGGGTGGCAATCAGTCAGGTGCGTGAGTGCGTTGAGTCAGTGCGCCACACCGGCCGCACCATGCTCATCAATCAGCGAGCCGTCGTGAAAGCGCCAGTAGTTGAAGGCCTTGCTCAAGGTATTGGGCTCACCGGTGGCGAGCATGTCGGCAAACACATGCCCGGAACCCGGCGTTGCCTTGAAGCCACCAGTACCCCAGCCGCAATTGAAAAACAGATTCTCAACCGGGGTTTTCGAGATGATCGGGCAGGCATCGGGGGTGGTATCAACGATGCCGCCCCATTGACGATTCATGTGCACTCTGGACACGATCGGAAACAGTTCCAGGATGGCGTGCATTGTATGCTCTATAACCGGGAACGATCCTCGCTGCCCATAGCCCACATAACCGTCGATTCCGGCTCCAATGACCAGATCTCCCTTGTCTGATTGAGACATGTAACCGTGCACGGCATTCGACATGACCACGGTATCGAGTATCGGCTTGATAGGCTCGGACACATAGGCTTGCAGAGGATGTGATTCGACAGGCAGCTCGAAACCGGCATAGCCTGCCAGCACGCCAGAATTTCCAGCCGTCACACACCCTATTCTGTCGGCCTTGATCGCACCGTGTTGCTGCGTCATGACACCCACGGCTGCACCGTCTTCCACGAGAATATCGGTGACTTCGGTTTGCTGGATGATATCGACACCATAGCTGTCCGCACCGCGGGCAAATCCCCAGGCCACGGCATCGTGCCGGGCGACGCCTGCCCGCGGTTGCCAGGACGCGCCGAGGATCGGATAACGGGTTGAGCCAGAGCAATCCATGATCGGAACGATTTCCTGGCACTGCTGCGCATCCAGCACCTCACCATCAATGCCGTTCAACCGGTTGGCATTAACGCGCCGATGAATATCACGCATGTCCTGCAGGTTGTGGCCCAGATTCATGACGCCCCGCTGGGAGAACATCACGTTGTAATTAAGCTCCTGCGACAAACCTTCCCATAGCTTCATGGCGTGCTCATACAAATGCGCCGCTTCGTCCCACAAGTAGTTAGAGCGCACGATGGTCGTGTTACGACCGGTATTGCCACCACCGATCCAGCCCTTTTCAATCACCGCCACGTTCACCTTGTCGTGTAGCTTGGCCAGGTAGAACGCGGTAGCCAAGCCATGGCCGCCACCGCCCACGATGATGATGTCGTAGTGTTTTTTCGGCGTCGGGTTACGCCACATGCGCTGCCAGTGCTCCTGATGCCTGAAAGCCTGTTTGACCAGACCAAAACCGGAAAAACGATTCATGAATATTGCTCAACCGCTGAGGTATTGACGAGTACGCACAGTGTGACCGCGAGCTGGCTACCCATGGTGACTACACACGCACAATTATTGCCTATTTGCGCCACTTAACGCTATTTGCGACGAAAATAGCCAATAATACGCAAATGCCTATCACTCATTCCGTCCAGCTTGCCCATTCACCCCCCTTACTGCGCGTGGCATTCCTGCTCCAGCCACACTTCTCTCTCCTCGCGTTTACCGCGGCGGCAGATGCGTTGACCACGGCAAACCTTGTCACGGGTCGTCAGCAGTTTCAGTTCCACACCGTCTCAATGGACCAGGCCATGGTGATCAGTGACTTGGGCATTCAGATTCCGTGCGATCACACGGTACCCGTAGGCGAGCAGGCCAGTCAGAACATTGCTGAATCGTTACTCTCAAACACAGACATGCTGCTGGTATGCGGGGGCTATCGCTGCAGCACAGAGGAGGATCCGAGAGTCACGGCGCTGCTGCACTCAGCGAACCGTAAACACCTTGCGCTAGGGGGTTTATGGAACGGCGTGTTCAGCCTCGCTCATGCCAACCTGCTTTGCGGTTACAGCTGTGCAGTGCACTCCGATAATCATTCGCAGGCACAACAGCTGTTTCCAGCCCTGCTCGTTCGCCAGGACACCGTGGTCATTGATCGTGACCGATTGTCGGCCGCTGGCCCTAACAGTGCCTTTGATCTCATGTTGTCAGTGGTGCAACGTTACGACAGTGCCTCAACGGTTGACCAGATACGCAGCATACTCAGAGCCGATACCAGCCATGACGCCGCCATCGATAATGCCCTGCAACGCGACAAAGAGCATACCTTCCCGCAGCACCTGAAAGATGCGCTGACGTTAATGCGCACCAACCTGACCGAGCCTGTCGGCAAGCTGGACATCGCCAGACACATCAACCGATCTACCCGTGCAATGGAGCGGCTGTTCCAGCAGCATCTGAACACCAGCCCGTCACGCTATTACCTGCAGCTACGATTGGAACGGGCACACGAGATGCTGACACAGACAGATAGCAGTATTGCCGAGATAGGCCACGCCTGCGG
>CALLPU010000379.1 GCA_938016235.1 uncultured Granulosicoccus sp.
CTGCCACCCACTCTTTGGGACGTCGGCGAAATCGACGCACGTTGCGGCATCCGGCCCGGTGCACAGCTACGCCTTTGCCGGGTGTGAAGAAGCCCTGCACGTTATCTCCCGGTATGGGATGACAACAACGTGACATGTACAAGGTGGGACTATCCGGTTCATCAATAAGCACCGGTGCAGATTCCAGTACCGGCAATGGTTGCGTGTCGCCCCCATCGCCCGATTCCAGAGCAATCAAGCGCTCGGCAATCTGACTGGGCAAGTGCAGACCCAGTCCGATATCGCGATACAGATCTGCCACTGTCGCAAAGCGTCTTTCGGCCAGAACGGCGTTGATCACTTTTTCGGGAATGGTGTCCAGTGTTCGGTCGTGTCGACCCAGTGCGCGGCGCAGAAGCCGTTCGCCAAACTCGACAGATTGCGTGTGATCCAGTGCCCGCAAATGTTGCCGGATGGCGGTTCGGGCCTTGGCCGTCACCACGGAATTCATCCACATGGGGCTGGGTGCAATCTTGGGCCCGGTTATGATCTCGACTGTCTGGCCGCTTTCCAGCGGCATGCTCAACGAGGACAATCGCCGATCCACCTTGGCGGCCACACATTTATTGCCCACCTCGGAATGCACAGCGTAGGCAAAATCGACCGGCGTGGCATTTCGGGGCAGCTGAACAATTTTTCCCTTCGGTGTGAACACGTAAATTTCGCCGGGAAACAAGTCAATCTTGACGTTCTCCACGAACTCCACGGTATCGGTCGCGGTGTCCTGTATGTCCACCAGTTTTGATAACCACACCGGTGTCTGGCTGTGCACCGGCATACCGTTTTCATCTTTGTACGCCCAGTGCGCGGCAATACCGGATTCCGCCAGCTCATCCATCTTGTGCGTTCTTATCTGTACTTCGATGGGCGTGCCATCTGCGCCGTGGTTGAGCACGGTATGCAGTGACTGATAGCCGTTCTGTTTGGGGACAGCGATGTAGTCTTTGAAGCGCGAGAATATGGGTGCGTATAACTGATGCACCAGGCCCAGCACCTGATAGCACTCTTCTTCTGAACCCACCACCACACGCAGGGCCAGCATGTCAAACACGCGCTGAAACGGCAGCTGCTTCTTGAGCATCTTGTTATACAAGCTATACAGATGCTTCTCTCGGCCTGTCACGCTGGCCTCAATACCCTTCTCGCTCAGGCTCGCTTCTATGCGGGCCGCCACCCGGTCAATGATGTGATCGCGGTTTCGGTGGGCCTGCTCTACGGTGGCTTCGAGAATGCGGCTTCGCATGGGATAGCATGCCCGAAACCCCAGATCTTCAAGCTCATTCTTGATGGTATACATTCCCAACCGCGATGCGATCGGTGAGTAGACCTCCAGTGTTTCTTTGCCAATTCGGCGCCGCTTGTCGGGTCGAAGAGACCCAATCGTGCGCATGTTATGAAGTCTGTCGGCCAGCTTTATCATGATGACGCGAATATCACTGACCATGGCCAGCAACATCTTGCGAAAACTCTCGGCCTGGGCTTCCTGTTTGGAGCGAAATTCGAGATGGCTGAGCTTGCTCACACCATCGACGATGTGAGTGACTTCCTCACCAAACGCTGCGACCAGATCATCGCGACTCACGGGGGTGTCTTCCAGTACATCGTGCATCAGCGCAGCCATGATGCTGTAGTGATCCAGCTGCATGGACAATACAATGCCAGCTACGGCAACAGGGTGGGTGATGTACGGTTCGCCGGAACTGCGGGTCTGGCCTGCGTGTGCATCTCTGGCCAGGGTGTAAGCTCTGGATATCTCCGCAATCTGCTCCGTGGTAAAACGGGTATTGAGCTGTTCCAGCAGTGCTGAGTACGCCTGCCACTCAAGGCGCGTCGCGGTGCCGCTATCGGCCTGTGACGATGCAGCTGCCGGCAGATCCTTATCGGCTGCGCAGGTGGGGCGCGTGTCGGTACGTGTTGCCGTGATCAATGATGGCGGGTTAGCAGATACCGGCGGTATCGACGACCCGGCTCGTGTGTCCAGGTGGGTTATCTGGGATTCGTCACTCACTGATGAACGACGCTGAGATAGGCTGAGAGGAGTAGGCGCGGTGCCAAGACGCTCTCACAGACGGGGGTCGCGGGCTGCACACAAAGGTGTGCAGCGCCTGCTGGTTGCGTCGTTTGACGCTAGAAATCTTCGCGGAGATCTTTGTCATAAATGACAGGCTCTACGGGTGCTGGAGTGGGTGCCGCTTCCTGAAGAATATCCTCGCCAACCAGACCATCTGCTATCTCGCGCAGAGCAATAACCGTTGGTTTGTCGTTGTCATCCGGCAGCAGAGGCTCAGCGCCCATGGATATGTTACGGGCACGCTTGGAGGCAATGAGAACCAGGTCGAACCGGTTGTTAACCTGGGCCAAGCTGTCTTCTACGGTAACTCTAGCCATGAAAGGCACATCCTGCTGGTAGCTGAACACTCTAGTCTAGTGTTTTATTTACGCAAGCGCCAGACCATGGATTGCATTTATCCGTTAGCTCATGCGGGTTTTTGCAGAATAACGAGAATCTTTGATGACTGTTGAGACAGACTGGACACACGGGCCGGAAAACTCATTCCAACTCGTTAGGAGTGTTATGCCACGTACGCCTTAATCGTGCGTGAGGCTGGTAATGAGACCGGCATGACGATGAGCCTGCCGCGTCTTTAACACCCGATGACTCAGCACCACCGACTTCAGCTCTGCCAGAGCTTCGTCGAAATCATCATTGATAATGAGGTAGTCGGCGTGGTGATACTGCTGCATTTCAGCGACAGCCTCAGTGGTTCGCCGCTCAATCACATCATCAGCGTCCTGTCCTCTGCCGCGCAAACGCTCGATCAGGGTGGCTCTGGACGGCGGCAGGATGAATATGGACACCACATCGCTGAGCTTCTGCCGCACTTGTGCAGCGCCCTGCCAGTCTATTTCCAGAATCACGTCCTGGCCGTTTCCCAGTGCGTTGTTTACCGCTCCCATGCTGGTGCCGTAGTAGTTTCCGAACACTTGCGCATACTCCAGAAACTGATCGGAATCGATCATCTGTTCAAACGCATCTCGTGACACAAAGTGGTAATCCAGACCGTCCTGCTCGGCAGGGCGCTGAGCCCGAGTGGTGTGCGAAACAGCAACCGTCAGATCCTGCAATTCCTCGATTGCGCGTCGCACCAGGCTGGTCTTACCGGCACCTGACGGTGCGGAAACGATGAACATTTGTGCCTGATTTGTTTGCATGGGCGGTTCTTCAAGTGGAATGCCGGTTGGTTCTGTACTGGTTACTATACTGTGTCAATGCACAACCCGGAGCGCGCTGAGCATGGTACTGACAGAATCCACAAACATGCCAATCGGCGCGAAAGCGCCAGATTTTGTGCTCCCTGATACCCGTAACGGGCAACCTGTATCGTTGGCGGACCATGCCGGTCGTCCGTTGCTGCTGGTATTCATGTGCAATCACTGCCCCTATGTAGTCCACCTGCTCGAAGCACTCACCGCTTCGGCTCACGAGTTTGCTGACAGCGGTATCGCAACCGTGACCATCAGCGCAAACGATGTTGAACGCTATCCTCAGGATGGTCCTGACAAGATGGCCGCACTTGCGCAAACGCATGGCTTCAGATTTCCGTACTGCCACGACGAAACACAACAGGTCGCCAAAGCCTATAACGCCGTATGCACACCAGACATTTTTTTGTTCGATACCGAACACCGCCTGTATTACCACGGACAGTTTGACGACACCCGACCGAATCGGGGCCAGGCACACGGGCAGGATCTGAAGCGTGCAGCGGCAATGCTGCTCGACGGCAAACCGGCACCCACGGATGTACACCCCAGCGTCGGCTGCAGCATCAAGTGGAACACCTGACGCCTGACGTCTCCGTTATTTTTACCGGTCAAGTGCTGGCGGCACACCACTCACGCCGCTGTATCGAGCTTGCTGGCTCAGACACACACCTCGTTCGAGATACTGCTTATCGGTCAGGATGATGTCGAGTCGCTGCGTCAGCAACTACCATCTGACCCGCGCATTCGACCCCTTGCGCGGGAACAACCCGGGATCGTCGGCGCTCTGAATACCGGGCTTGCGAACGCACGTGGCACCTACATCGCCAGAATGGATGACGACGACATTGCCTATCCGCATCGCCTTGAATCCCAGTTGCACTTTCTGCAGACGCATCCCCACGTGCAACTGTGCGCCGCATGCATCCGATTCATCGACCGTGATGGCCAACCCGACAATATCCGAGCCGGTAATCAACGATACGCCAGCTGGCTTAACAGCGTGATCGATGATAATTCGATTCGCGATGCCTGCTGGACGGAGTGCCCGATGCCTCATCCCACGCTGCTGGCACATCGCGATGTGTGGCAACAGCTGGGAGGCTACCGCTCATTTGATGGGCCCGAAGACTACGACCTGATACTGCGTGCCATGTTAAGCGGTATCGTGATGGGCAAGCCATCATCAGTGCTGCAGGACTGGCGCGAACATGATCAACGCCTGACTTATCAGGATGCACGATACCGACGAGAAGCGTTTACCCATTGCAAAGCCTGGGCAGCGTGTCATCCACAAAGCGGTCTGGGCCTCGACAAGGGGCGATCCGTCTGGATTTGCGGTACCGGTCGAAGTGCGCGTTACTGGCATGATGCACTTACTGCCAATGGCGTTGATGTGAAGGGGTTCGTTGATCGGGTGGGTTCCGATGCCCATCGACAGAAACGAAACAAACCGGTCATCAACTACGAACAGCTTTCAACCGTCCGGGGTCAGAGTCTTGTCATTACCGCTCTGAGCCAACCTCCGGCTCGTATACAGCTGAAACAGTTTTTTGACGAGCAGCGCTGGCGCTGCGGTGTTGATTACATCCTGGGGGGATGATGAGCCAACAGAAAAACAGAATGATGCCCGACTGGGATGGCAAGCGATTCAGCTACCCTGGTGAGAACATTCTGGCATCGCCGGCGGATGTGTTGCGCTGGGTGGTTACACGCAAGCCAACGCGATGGCCGGCCCGCTTACCTAACCCGCCAGCCGACTCGGTGATAGACCGAGTGCCGGGTACCGGCCTGCGCATCACGTACATCAACCATGCAACCACGCTGATTCAAGGGGGCGGGTTGAACCTGCTGACGGACCCTGTGTTTTCCAGACGCGTGAGTCCAGTGTCTTTCGCAGGTCCGAAACGCCACCGGGAACCTGGACTATCGCTCAGTCAGCTTCCGCCGATTGACGTGGTACTGCTCAGTCATACACATTACGATCACATGGATGCTCGATCACTGAAACAGCTTCAGCAACGAGACGATCCGGTTGTGCTTGCCCCACTGAACACGGCCAGCCTGATCAAAAAACTGTGTGGCAGTGAGGCTGAACAATTGTCGTGGTGGGATGAACACATCCTGGACAACGAGATCAGGATTACGCTGGTGCCTGCCAGACACTGGACATCCCGGAGCCCTGGCGATCAGAACAAGGCCTTATGGGGAGGATTTGTGCTGTCCATGCCCGGTGGTGCTGTGTATTTTGCCGGCGACACGGGCTACGGGCGCGGCGATCACTTCGAACAGATCCGCCAGTATTGCGAACCATTACGCTGTGCGTTGTTGCCTATCGGTGCCTATGAGCCTCGCTGGTTCATGAAACCTCAGCACATGAACCCGGAGGAAGCGGTTCAATCATTCGTCGACTTGCAAGCCGCTTATGCCGTGGCTATTCATCATGGCACCTTCCAACTAACAGACGAAGCCCATGACGCCCCGGCAACTGCGCTGCTGGAATCACTTGAAGCCCACGGTATTGAGCAGGCGCAGTTTCGCGCGCTGGGTAACGGGCAGGCCTGGGATATTCCGTCCATTACACCCACCTGACAAAGCCAGTATTGCATCAGAACAGGTTAGTCAACGCCACTCCAAGACCCAGCCGCTGCTGATAGTGATCGTAGTCGATCAATGAATCCCCGTAACCGCTGAAAAACTGGATAAAACCCCTGAATTTGGCAAACAGCGGGAACGTCATCCCCAAGGTGATTGCCCCTTTACCAGTTGATGGATTGCCACGACCTTTCATGGCGTACTCCAGCTGGGATTGACGCCACGACACACTGACTTCACCGTGGCCCATGAAATCAATGATGTCAGGGTTATCGTCACCTTCCGCATCATCGGGGGATTCTTTGGCCTTTTCGGGTATGCGATACCATGGACGGATACTGGCCACCAGCGGACCACGCTCGTAGAGCAACATGCCATACAACCGATTCCAACTGCGCGACAAGCCTTGCACCTGCCCGTTGGACTGATGTTCAAAACCCAGAACCACTGCGGTGCTGCCACCAAATGGCCCCCAGAGCAGCGGTACCAGATAGAAGATTTCTGGTTGATAGTTGGTTTCTCTAAACGGGCTGGACAGATCACTGGAGTAAAGTTGCCACCAGGCCTCAAGCGTAATTCCCAGCGACAGGGCATCGTCTTTGAGCATGAGATCCGACTCATTCAATTGGGTCTTCAGGCTGATCTGGAACTTCACTTCAGCCGGTTGCAGACCTTCCCTGAGCGGTACATCGTTCTGTTGATAAATTTCCTCATTGATGCCTGTGGTGTAGCTGACCGGCAAAATGAAATTGTGTTTATGCGCCGTTAGTACATACGGATTGAATGCCTCTTCTCGCTCCTCCTTGACGCGCTGTGTAACCGCGCCTGGAGCATCGGGTGCGTTGTTGTCGGCCGACTCCCGTTCGTCGGATGGCTGCTTTTCGCCGCTTGCAGTTTGCTCGTCAGATTCCGTGGGGGTCGATGACGCATCAACCAGCGGCACAGCAGACTCAGACGCATCCGGCAAGTCCACATCGGTTCGGCTGGCGCTCTCCAAGGTGGCACAGCCCGACACGGCCAGTGCACAGCAAACCCCGGCTAACAGCACGCGTATTCGATTCATAAAGCACATGTGTTTGAGGGTATCGGGGCAGTTCAGCGAAGCGGCAAAGAGTATCGCGAATTTTACGTCAGCGGGGATTCACCCGGGAAATCACAGCCGTTGCGTGCACCCATTGCGTTACAGATACGCCAGACTGATTACAGCCGTTCCATGGTTTGTAAGCAAACAAAAGGTGAGCAAAGGATTTGCACCGAGTGTACCCGTGAATTCAAGAACAACCCAGGTTAAGGCGCGTCTTGCAGGATCAGATCGCTGGCACGCTCACCCACCATGATGGACGGTGCGTTGGTATTGCCCGTGGGGATAGTGGGAAAAACCGACGCATCGGCAACACGCAAGGCCTCGATACCATGCACTCGCAGTTTGCTGTCCACAACCGACGACGTGGGATCAGTGCCCATGCGACACGTGCAACAAGGATGGAACACCGTCCATGAGTTGTCCTTGATGAACTGCATGATCTGTTCATCAGATTGAACAGAGTCACCCGGATACACCTCTGCCTCGATGATGGACTGAAATGCCGGAGCGGCCGTGAGCTCTCGCATCAGCTGCATGCCTGCCATCATCAATGCCCGGTCATGCTCGGTATCCAGGTAGTTGGGTTGTATAAGAGGCGCACGCTGCGGATCACTGCACCGGATGTGCACAGATCCCTGACTGGTGGGCTTGCACGGATTAAAGCCGATCAGAAATCCCGGAAAGGGGTCAGGGCTGATTAACGGACGCGTACCCGGAGGCGCACGCGTGTAGCTTACGGGTGAGAAATACAACTGCAAGTCGGGACCCTGGCTGTCTTTGTGTGTTCTGACAAACCCGCCGGCCTGATTCAGGCTCATGCTCAATGGCCCACGGCCCCCAGCGGCAAATTGCAGTGCTGCCTGCACTTTGCCAGACCAGGTGCCCAGCTGCTGATTCAGCGTAGGCACTGAGGTTCTACACACGATATCCGCCCCCAGATGATCACTCAAGTGGCGACCCACCGATGGCAATTCATGAAGCAGCTCCACACCGGCGGCACTGAGTACGCCGCGCGGACCAATACCACTGAGTTGCAATAACTGCGGCGTGTTTACAGCACCAGCACACAGGACAATGTCCGCACGCGCTCGAGCTATACGCACTTCTCCGTTGATAGCATACTCAACACCACTGGCCTTCATGTTACTCAGGTGAATGCGCCTGACATGCGCTTTTGTTCGAATAGTCACGTTACTTCGCCGCATGGCAGGCCGCAGGTAAGCACGCGCAGAGGAGGCACGAAAACCCTTGTCGGTTGTTATCTGATAATGCGAGGCTCCCTCCATCACCCCGGCGTTATAGTCTTTGTTGAATGGTATTTGTAGCTGTTCGGCCGCTTCAAGGTACGCATTGCATAGTGGATGAGCCATGGATGAGATATCCGTTACCGGCAACGGACCTGTTGTGCCTCGGCGCTCATCCAGCTCGCCTCGCCAGGACTCCATGCGTTTGAACACCGGCTCTACGTCTGACCACCCCCAGCCATCTGCGGCAGCGCCCCATTCCTGGTAATCACGGTTGTGACCACGCACGTACACCATCGCGTTAATGGAACTTGACCCGCCCAGTACCTTGCCACGTGGCCAATAGGACTGTCGGCCGTTGAGTTGTTTTTCAGGCTCGGTCAGGTACTTCCAATTGACTCTTTCATCGTAGTAGGTTTTTCCGTAGCCGATTGGCAATTGCACATACGGCGTTAAATCTGTGCCGCCGGCTTCCAGCACCAGGACAGAATGCCGACCGGATGCGCTCAGCCGGTTAGCCAGTACGCAGCCAGCGGAACCAGCACCGACAACGATGTAATCATGGGTTGTTTCTGTGTACATGAAGCGTTGATATACAATGCGTTGAAGACCAGCGATACAACTGTTTGCCATCCTACCGTTTACTTGTCAGTAATGGCCCCTGTTGAGTGAACAATCACTGAGCAAACAGGCCAGGACTTGACACAATGCGACTAGTCACGCCTTTGCAAGCATGCGCATCATAGACCCCTATCACTTGCCTGCAGCTGCAAAACGCTCGTACGTCATTACCTGTGTTTCTGCCATTGTTCTGTTTCTTTCTTTACTGTGGCTTGTGATCAGTGCTCCCGTTATTTCTCGATGGGATTCACAGCTAAGCAACCTGGCGCAAGCTTTTCGCTCAGCAGCCGCTGATCCCATTATGCTGGCAGTCACGCTTTCAGGCGATGTGTTCGTGGCGTTGAGTGTCGCGTTAGCGATACTCGTCTATCTGCTTCTGCACAGGCAGTGGTGGTTATCCATCCATCTCGTCGCGGTCTGTCTCAGTGCCGTGTGGGCGGTCATGATCATAAAATCTGTAACGGCTCGTTCCCGGCCCGTCATGCTGTCCTCAGGGCTGGACAGTTTCAGCTTCCCCAGCGGGCATGCCTGCACCGCGGCCGTCATGACCGGCATCGCCGCGTTGTTTATCGCCCACGGACGACATCCCCGCACACGTAAAATACTTTTTGCCATAGCAGCTGTGATCACCATCCTGATTGGGCTGTCGAGGGTATACCTCCAGGTTCATTGGCCTAGTGATGTCGTGGCTGGCTGGCTATTGGGATTTGCACTGGTCGTAGCGTTTGCGTGGCAGCTGCATCAAAGTGATTTGCAACACGAGCGCTGGCTGACGCCACTGATTCTCAGCGTCAGCGCGTTGGCCCTGGTTACGCATCTGGCATTCAACTGGTCCAGCAAAGTAGCGACCTACAACCTGATTCCCGTGAGCTAAACAGACTGCCTGGCGCGCGTGAGCCCCAGCATGGCGATGATGCCTGTCACCGGGCCCAACGCCAGCAGACAGAACAGGGTCGGCCAACCCCAGTGCTCTGCAATCAGAGGGGTTACCTGCACGGTCAGTATCGTTAACGCAAAACCCAGGGCCGTTTGCAAAGACATCAGGCTACCGGTCATTTCCGGTGGCGATAAATCGGCAACCAACGCTGAGAATTGGGCAGAGTCCGGAATCACGGACAAACCCCAGATGATAAATACCGTGGCTACCAATGGGATCGGACCGCCAAATGCCATCGCCGCCACCACAGCCGATGAACCACTGATCGTCATCGCCATGATGGTGAGTTCAGACTTACCCATCCGGTCGGCGAAGCGACCCGCGAACGGACATAACAAGGCACCCGAGGCAATAGCGACGAAGGCGGTGAGTTTCGACCATTCAATCGCGTTCTCCGGTGTGGTACGCAGCACATACGATGCTGCTGCGGCGGGCGCTATCCACGCCCATAACGCATACAACTCCCACATGTGACCGAGGTAACCGACGAAAGCCCGGCGCAGCTTCTTGTCGGTCCACGCAAGCGTGATCAGGCGCGGGTTCATGCGAGCTTGTGACGCGTGGTGTGGCCCCAGAGCTGTCATCAGTACCAGCATTGCCGCGAGCAGTGCCAGTAATGAGGCCAACAGGGTAGTCAGTTGCCAGTTTGAGCCCCCTAGCCATGCCAGCAAATGCGGCGCGGCCGAACCCAGCGTTAATCCACCCACCAGAAGCCCGACCAACCAGCCGCGATCCTGCTTACCCCAGCCAACCGCGATTTTCATTCCCACCGGGTAAACCCCGGCCAGGCAAAACCCCGTCACTATTCGCGCAGCGATACTCACCGTTCCACCCGGCGGCACCACCAGCAGCATGGCATTGGCCAGCGCTGCCAGACAAGCCGCAGCCGCAAACACGCGTCGGGGGTCATGACGATCTGCAATGCCGGACATGGCAACGTAGAGTGCGCCCACCACAAATCCCGCGGGCACGGCAGATACCAGCAACGCAGACTGGAACGCCCCCAGGCCAAGCTCACGGCGCAAGTCCGACAAGGTTGCCGACGACACAAACCACAACGTCATGGCTGCGACCTCGGCGAGCACCAGCAAGGCTATGGATTTAGATTTCGTCACGACCGCGTCACTCTGATTGCCCTTAAATCACCTATGAAAAGGTGCCATTAAGGCCCGCTACGCCCCCAAATAGTTCCACAACCAACCAACTTTCAACCACTTACCGGGGTCAGACCACCACACAGCGGCTATCGCGCCACTAAAGGGGGGTAATCGCACCAGAAAAAGCCAGTTTAAGCCCTGTTTCAGGCCGTATTTTTACAGAATGTGTTTATTATTCAGTAGCTTATGGTGGTCCGACCCGGATGGGTTATTGGGAGTGGTCGCGGAGCGCCTGCAGATCCTGGTGGCGGTGCAGGCTGTCGTCGTCGACGCAGACTTTCGCATCCAGACACACCAGCGCCGCTGAGCGGGTAATCACCAGCGGGTTGATTTCCACCGATAGCAAGTCCTTGGCGTCGATAAGCTTGCACATATTGCTCAACAACGTCGAGAACTGCGGTATCAACGCCTCTTTCAGCCGCAGCGCAGCGGCAAGCTCCGAACAGTGATCCGCCACCCAACCTGTGGACATGTCCACTGACGTTCTGAGTAATTTTTCCGGTGCGTCAACGGCCACGCTCGTCATATCCATGCCGCCCTCGGTAGAGACGGTGACAGTGGCTCGATTGTTTTGACGATCAATGGACATGCTCACGTACAGCTCTTTGTCGATGTCACAGGTCTCCTCAACGATGACGGCGTTAACCGGCTGCCCCCGCTCATCAGTATTAGCAGTGATCAGCCGGGTTCCAAGAATGGCTTTGGCGTAGTCTTCCGCCTCGCGAGGTGTATCCACAAGCTTGACCCCACCCGCCATACCTCGACCACTCGCGTGTATCTGCGCCCTGACAACCACTGTGTCAGTCGCCAGCTTCTCGGCTGCTTCTTTTGCTGCTATGGCTGTGTAGGCCACATAGTGGCTCGGCACTGGCATTCCGTATGCTTCAAACAAGGCTTTCGCCTGATATTCATGAAGATTCATGATTCGTCCTGTTACAACGCATAGCAACGACTGGCCCAAAGCCAATCGCTGCATCTGCACACTGCGTATTGAAAGAGATAACTCTTGCGTACTACACGCCCTGATCGGTCATCAGGCGATTCGTATTAACGCCGTTTTCGATTCCCGATATGAATAGCACGACCGTCTGCGCTCAGCGCCGCTTCATGCATGGCTTCGGACAAGGTAGGGTGTGCGTGAATCGTATGTGCAATATCTTCAATGGTGGCATCAAACTCCATAGCGAGAACCGATTGCGCCAGTAACTCTGAAGCACTGGGCCCAATCAGATGTGCTCCCACCATTCTATCATTGGATTTATCTCTGATGATCTTGACAAGCCCCGTAGTGTCACCCTTGGCTTTTGCACGACCACTGGCGGCAAAAGGAAAGCTGCCTACCTGATAATCAACGCCCTCACTTTTGAGCTGCTCTTCTGTTTTGCCCACCCACGCCACTTCCGGATGCGTGTAAATGACATTAGGCATGACATCATAGTTTAATGATGCAGACTCTCCAGCGATACGTTCTGCAACCATGACCCCTTCTTCTGATCCCTTGTGGGCCAGCATGGGGCCACGCACCACATCACCTATGGCATAGACACCAGGCACGTTGGTTTCACAGTAATCATTCACGTGGATCAAACCACGCTCATCGAGTTGTACATCAGCCTCTGATGCGCAGACGTTGTCGGTGTAGGCACGGCGACCAACAGCCACAATCAGCTTGTCGAATGTTTGCTCATGATCACCATCCGCATCCTGATAGGTAACGACAACCTGACCCGCCTTGACAACGCTCCCCATCACTCGGGTACTGAGTCGAATATCCAGCCCTTGCTTGGCAAAAGTACGTTGCGCTTCTCGCGCCACTGCCTTGTCTACCATGGGCAGGAACGCATCCTGAGCTTCTAACAATACAACTTCCGAACCCATGCGCCGCCAGACACTGCCCAACTCAAGACCAATCACACCTGCCCCGATGACGCAGACACTTCCTGGCACGGACTCCCAATCAAGCGCTCCGGCAGAATCGACCACGATGTCACCTTCCAATGGCGTTGCAGAGAGGTTTATCGGCACTGAGCCGGTAGCCAGAATGACATTCTCAGTATCGTGGATTGACTCGGTTCCATCCGCTGCCGTGACCTTGACTTGCTTGTCGGCCAGCAGCTGACCGCTGCCTTGCAGCCAATCTATGCCATTTTGCTTGAACAGCATCTCGATGCCACCCGTAAGCTCCATGACCACACTGTCTTTGCGGCTGATCATTTTGGGCACGTCCAGAGACACTTCACCCACATTAATCCCTAAATCCTTAAAATTGTTACGGGCATTCTCATACAACTCCGTGCTCTCTAACAACGCCTTGGAGGGTATGCACCCCACGTTCAGACAGGTTCCACCCAGAGCCGGTTTTTCCTGTTTATTGATCCATTTTTCCACGCAGGCTGTCTTGAGCCCCAGCTGAGCGGCCCGAATCGCAGCGACATAGCCGGCGGGGCCGCCGCCAATAACAATCACATCGTAGATATCGGCCATGGTGTGTCCTTTGGGTTAGATCCTGTGGAAGTGCGACAGTATATCGCGGACCTATGACACGAGCGTCACCAGCGTGAACGAAACCCGTCAATGGGGTTATTCGCGGCCAGCTCAGACGCTGGATTCAACGGGTTCCTGGATGTTAACCGGCTACAGCAAACCCCTTCGGCCTCAGTATCAACCGAGCCCGTCAATAATGATAGGCACCCGCTTCAGTCCATACGCGTTTCAGAGCTGCGTAAAAACGCCTGCCCTGCTCACGCAACGCTGCGGCGCCGAAGTGTACACAGGACACTTGCCCACACGGATACTGTGGCGGCACCAGATCATCGTTATTCACGTAATCCGACATCGGGACATAACGGGCAACCGAGCGGTGCGCCGCATCAACCTGCTGCTTGAATCGGTTAAAGGTTGAAAAACTGGCTCTGTCATCATCGCCTTTGCTCTGAGTGGCAACGATGAACGGAATACTGGCTTGATCACCGCGGGCAGTCGGGCCGCGTGGATCGAGACGGGCCTCCCGCCGCAGTCGGCGTACCAGCTTGCCAAGGTTATCCTCATACGTGCGCGCGCAATCCGGGTTGTTCGAATCTGCACCGCCTTGATGCCAGAGGATTCCGCGCAGCACACCGCCAGTCTCTCGCAAGGTCATGTTCAATCGAGTCATGGCACGATCCGCCAGCAATGTTCCACCAAGAAAACTCTCTGAGGTGGGTTCGGCATTCCAGGCAAGATTGCCATTGGAGTTAGCACAGAACCCGGTAGCGCCCCAGGCTGAGGGCACCAGATAGACAGTAGCCGTGGTCGTTCTCAGCGCCTGTTTTGCAAACGTAAGCCCCAGTCCGACGAAAGATGCCTCCTTACCCTCGACGTTGATATATCGGGGTTCGTGCAGGGGGTCTTCGGCCGGTACGAACTGAGGCGTAAACGCATTGACGCCTTCATCCACAAACCCACCATCAGTGGCAAAGATGGAGCGGCTGTTTGGCTGCACATTCAGCTGTTGAATGCGCTCGACTCGCTCATCCTGACCACCGGCAAAACGTTCCCGACTACCCACCTCACTATAGCCTTCCATGTTGCTTTGCCCGATGAGCAGATACACATCAGGGGCTGTGGTTGGCGTTACGTCCACCACCAGATCAGTGGCCGTGCGAGACATCCCGTCATCTGCCACGATCTGAAAATATCGCTCATGAAAAATCAGCGGAGCCAAGCCGACATCAAGTTGCAGGGTTAACACAGACCCGGATTCGTACGGCGCCAATGTTGAGGTGGAAAACGTGTGTCGAAGCTCAGACAGATCACGCTCGTTTCTGGCGACAAGGGATAGTGTCACCGGTCTCTTGTCAGAGCGCACACGTTGTAATGACAACCCGATCGACACACCGGATGTGTCACCTTCCTGTAGCGTGATCCGCCCCAGCGAGCTGTAGAGAATCAAATCGCCATTGCCGGAATCACCGCCGGTTCCGCCCGGCTCTTCACCGCCACCCCCGGTTTCGCCTCCGGCACCACCTTCACCTGAAGACGATCCGATCGTTTGTTCACCGCGAACGGCAGAGAGGCTGACGTGCAATGGTTCACCGACATTGCCCTGACGATCCACAGCGCTGACCGTGTAGCGATAAGCCTGCCCCGGTTCCAACGAAGGTTCAAACAGGCTTCTGGCATCGAGTATGCCCAGCGACTCGCCATCGCGTGTGACGAGATATCCCACGACAGCCACATTATCGGTTGCCGCGGTCCACAATATCTCCCCGGCAGTGGAGGAATAACGCACACTGCGCAAACTGTCTGGCTCGCTCGGCGCAATATCGTCTGCCATCACGTGACGCGGCATGAACAATGCGACGAGCATCAATAGCGTTAGACTAGCGGCCGCGTAGCGCCTGATTATCGACATTGATTCAACCGTGCTCATGATGACTTTCCTGCTTCCTGCTGGAGATTTCAAGGGGTGCAAGTCTATGATTTTTTTCAGCGTAACGTGTTGTTCGGTAAGGTTTTGAAACAACATTTAACTCGATGACCTCAGATTTTCTACAAGCTGCCAAGCGGCGCGTTCTGGCCTACTGCGAAGCCTTTGACAATGCGCCAGTCAATCAGCTGACCAAGACACTCCAACAACACACGCACCCGGACTACCATTGGCGTGGCATGTATCCGTTCTACGAGCTGAACGGACACGAAGCAGTAGTGGAGCAATTCTGGCAACCGCTAAAAAGTGCGGTTTCCCAACTGCAGCGTCGACCTGATATTTTTCTTGCAGGCTTCAACAGTTCGACACGTACCACGCAAGAATCGGACAAAAAAGGTTCAGGCCCCGTTGACGAAAACCATTTATGGGTCTGTCAGATGGGACACTTCATGGGATTGTTTGATCATCCATGGCTGGACATTCCTTGCCATCATCGAATGTTGTCTATTCGCTATGTCGAATTTCATCGAATCGTTGACGAGCGTATTGCCGAGAGCGCTCTGTTTCTGGATTTGATTGGGGTCATGAGACAAGCCGGCCACAATCCCTTGCCGCCTCAAACAGGCGCAGCATTCACGTACCCGGGCCCACGCACGCACGATGGACTGCTATTTGGGGCACAACCTGAGTCTCAGGGCGTGCAAACACTCCAGCTGATCAATTGCATGATCAACGATCTCAGCGAGGCTAACCAGCGTGCGCTGGAAACCGGCGACAATGCCGTACCGGCATCCGTGCTTGCCAAGTCCTGGCACGACGACATGATCTGGTATGGACCCGAAGGCATCGGGGCGTCATACACGATTGATCGCTATCAGCATCAACATCAGTATCCGTTTCGTTTCAACCTGGGCGGTAAAACGTTCAATGGCCATATCGCTCGGTTTGCAGAAGGCAACTACGGTTGCTTTTTCGGCTGGCCCAATCTGACCAATGTCGCCACGGGAGGCTTCCTGGGACTACCGGGTAGCACAACGCCTGCCGATATGCGCGTGGTAGATGTTTATCGACGTGATGGCGACAAACTGGCGGAAAACTGGGTAATCATCGATCTCCCTCACTGGTTGTCGATGCAAGGGCTTGATGTTCTGGAGCGCATGCGACAGCTGCTGGGACTTACCTCGTTTCGTTCCTGAACGCGGTATGGTCTGCGCACCCTCGTCGTGGTGACACAGGGAGCTTTTCTAATGCTGGGCTGGCGGCGCTGGGGACGGCGCCCGCGACGAAATGTGTTACCGAATCAGCCGCACGACCCGCTAGATATCGAACACGATCCTGGCCGGATCTTCAACCAGCTCCTTGATGGTCTTCAGAAATCCCACAGCCCCTTTACCATCAACTATGCGATGGTCATAACTCAGGGCGATGTACATCATGGGCCGAATCACCACTTCACCATTGATCGCAACCGGACGATCCTGTGTTGCATGCATACCCAGAATGGCGCTTTGCGGAGGATT
>CALLPU010000380.1 GCA_938016235.1 uncultured Granulosicoccus sp.
GCTGGTTGTGACGTCCGGGTATGCCACAGCGGAAACCCGTGTGACCTATAAGTCGGCGAAAACCGGTTCATCGTATTATCAGATGGCAGTAGAGCTTTCCGAAGCCATGAAGGCTGGAACGGCGGGTGATGTCAGCATCACCGTAGAGGAAAGCCAGGGGTCTGTGCAGAACGTGATGGAAGCGGGTGTACGCACTGGAAACTACGTTTTCACCACGCCGCCAGCACTCATTGGTTTGGCGCAGGCTGGCAAGGCGATGTTTGAGGGTAAGCAGAACCCAGCGTTTGACAACATACGGGCTCTCTTTCCCATACCATCACTGACGATGCACTTCGTGGTGTCCGGTAGTGCCGGGATAAACAGCTTTGCTGATATGGAGGGCAAGACCATCCTGTTGGGCAAGGGTTCCTTTGGTGCGAAAGAAGGTGCCAAATACCTCGGTCTGTTTGGTCTGGAAGGCAAAGTGGAACTGGCGGAAGTTGAGTTGTCCAACGCTGTTGCAGCGCTGAAGAATGGTCAGATCGACGGGTTTGTGACGGCGGGGTCTTTTCCAGCACCGAATGTCATCGAGGCGTCTGCCAGTACGGATGTAAAAGTGCTATCCCTTGATGCCGATCAGGTGGCTGCGACAAAGCGCACCCGGCTCGTTATCCCTGCGGGCACGTACAAGGGCCAGGACGACGACATTGTGACAACATCTTTGCCGGTCGTGGCATTTGCAACCACTGATATGGATGAAGACACGGCTTACTTGCTGACCAAGACTTACTGGGAGCAGAAAGCAAAAATGGCAGACACCTCTGCGTGGTGGAAAGGTGTGGATGAATCGCTGATGGCAAACCTTGGCAAGGTACATGCTGGCGCAGCGCGATACTACGACGAGGTGAGCATGGCGTTGACTGCCGCGCAGCGCTAGCGGGCGGGCAGTGTGAGATGTACACAGACATGCACTAGACCCTATACCCTGTGAACGTCAGAATTAACGTCTGGGTGTTGTTTGGGGCAGTTTCCATAGCCTTTCATCTCTGGTTGATCTTCAGCGGTCTGGTGCCTAACCTGGTCAGCCGGCCACTGCACATGGCTTTAGCGCTACCCTGGGTGTTGTTGGCTGGCTATCGTGGCACTCCGTCCGGGAAGCTGGCTCGCTACAGCGGTATTGTATTATTGGTGTTGGCTGCGGCCAGCTGTCTATGGGTTGCCTGGCAACATGACGTGCTATCCGACCAGTATGGGTATCTGGCAAACTCCGGGCAAGTTGCAGTTGCCTGCGTACTGCTGCTGGCCGTTGTAGAAATGGCGCGGCGTGCCATTGGGTGGCCATTGCCTCTGGTGGCTGTACTGGCGTTGCTGTACGGTCTTTTCGGCCAAGCCATTCCGGGTGAGTTTGGTCACCCGGGCACGCCGCTGAACAGTTTTCTGGGCACTCTGACTATTGCAGAAGGTGGATTGTGGGGCAAGCTGACAGGGGTCTCTGTCAGCATCGTTGCCATATTCGTTATTTTTGGTGCTGTACTGAACGCTGGAGAAGCGGGTCAGGGTTTTATGAATCTGGCTACCCGCGCTGCGGGTGGCTTGCGCGGTGGCGCTGCCAAAGTGGCCATCGTATCGTCTGCCTTGTTCGGGTCCATATCCGGTTCCGCATCGGCCAACGTTGCCTCTACCGGGACGGTCACGTTGCCCGCAATGCGGAAACTGGGTTATCCACCTGCGTTGGCAGGGGCCGTGGAGGCCGTTGCTTCTTCGGGTGGACAAATCATGCCACCGCTGATGGGCGCTGGCGCTTTTGTCATGGTAGAACTCACCGGAATCAGTTATACGCAGATCATGGCTGCTGCCAGCCTGCCGGCGTTACTGTATTTTTTTGCTGTGTGGACGGGCATCAATGGTTTTTGTCGCCGATACGATCTTAAACCGATCGCGCGCGATCAACTACCGGATACCTGGCAAGTAGCGATAACCGCCGGATTTTTCGTTGTACCGTTTACGACGTTGCTGGTTGGCATGTTCGTTTTCGGTCGTACGCCCCAGTATGCGGCGTGCTGGGCTATTGGTATCGGCGCACTCCTGTTGTTGTTTAATCATCATCTGACGTTCGATCTAGGCAATTTCTGCAACCGTCTTGCCGGCGTGTGTGTTCAGGCAGGCGAGCAGATAGCGACTATCGCCGCAATCATTCTCTGTGCCTCCATTATTGTCGGGGTGCTGGGTATAACCGGGCTGGGTGTCAAGATGACATCCGCCATCTTGTCTTTATCGGGTGGGCAATTGCTGCCCGCTCTGGCGTTAACGGCGCTTGCCTGCCTGATACTGGGTATGGAAGTGCCTACGACAGCCGCCTATGTCATCTGTGTATCGGTTGCGGGTCCCGCATTGACCGAACTGGGTATGCCACTGCTTACCACGCATTTATTCGTTTTCTGGTTCGCCTTGCTGAGCACCATCACGCCACCGGTCTGTGGCGCTGTGTTTATCGCTGCCGGTATGGTGGGGGAGAACTGGCTGAAGGTAGCTGGCTTCGCCATGACACTGGGTGTGGGCCTCTACCTGATTCCCGTTACCATGATTTCTCACCCGGCCTTGCTCACTGTTGCAAACACGCCAGTGACGTCTATTGCGTTTGCTGTGCTGATTGCTGCAGGGCTTTCCGCTATCTCACACGCAATTACCAGCACAGGGCACTGGGGATTTAGAACAGGCTTGCTGGTAGTCGGTAGTTTTTTGCTGTTTATTTGAGACGGAACGTCAGATAATTGTTAATGGAGTGGACGGACCACTAGTTTGCGTCTGCTATTTTTGAGAGAACACATTGTCTACTTTTTACTCCTGAGCCTGGAATAGAGCGTTGTTGGTTTCATGCCGAGCAATGCCGCTGCGCCATCGGGTCCAGACACTTTTCCGCCGCAGGTGTTTAATGCGCGCTGCAGATTCTGTTGTTCGAAGGCTGCCATTTCTGCTGCGGACAGTATTCGCTGCGGGTCAGTAGTGTTTACCTCCGCTGATGAGGCTACCCCACCGTGGGCCTTTCCCGAGGGAAGGTCGATAGTCAGGCGGCCATTTCGCGCCAGAATGGCGGCTCGTTCAATGACATTCTGTAGTTCTCTGATGTTTCCCGGCCAGTTGTAGTCAATGAGCTTCTTGACGTTAGCCCGGCTCAAGTTCATAGCTGGCAGGTTCAGCCTCTGGCAGGTCGTGTGCAGGAAATGCTCTGCCATCATCGGGATGTCTGAAGCTCGCTGACGAAGCGGTATGCATTCTATAGGGAAGACGTTAAGCCTGAAAAACAAGTCTTCTCGAAATGTTCCTTTCTCAACGGCCTTTTTCAAGTCTTGATTGGTAGCCGCAATCAAGCGTACATCGACTTGCCTCGAAGACTCTTCACCCACTCTCTCGAAGCGGCCTTCCTGCACCACTCGAAGCAACTTTGCCTGAAGCGTTATCTCAAGCTCGCCCACTTCATCGAGAAACAGCGTGCCTCCGTCAGCAAGTTCGAAGCGACCAATGCGGTCTTTGAGTGCGCCGGAAAATGACCCTTTGACATGTCCGAAAAACTCGCTTTCAAACAGCTCTCTCGGGATCGCCGCACAGTTGACCCGGATCAATGGACGGTCTGCACGTGACGAGGCCCTGTGGATGGCATGTGCTATGAGTTCCTTGCCCGTTCCGCTCTCGCCCGTGACAAGCACATTGGCATCGGTGGGAGCGACCAGATCTATTTGCGCCAGCTGTGCTGTCAGTGATTCGGATTGGCCGATGATGTCGTGATGATTGCTGCGGCTTCGAATCTCCTCCTGAAGGTAGGCATTTTCCAATTCCAGACGCTCACGCAGTGCCGCATTGTCCAGTAGCGCCTGGCGCAGATTTTCCTGGTTCTTGCGCCGCTCGCTCATGTCGCGAAAAACGATAACGGCACCGACGACATTGCCGGAATCGACGATAGGTGTGGAGGTGTATTCAACGGGTATGGGGGTGCCATCCTTACGCCAGAACACCTCGTCTTCAACCGTATTGACCTTGCCGTCTTTAAAGGCATTGTAGATGGGGCACTGGTCGGTTGGATAAGGTGTGCCATCATGACGATGATGATGAATCAATTCGTGCATATCGCTGCCGACCAGCTCATCTGCCCTGTAGCCTAATAGCCTTTCGGCAGCTGGGTTGAGGAACGTGGTACGCCCATCATTTCCTACGCCGTAAATACCTTCTCCCGCCGCTGCCAGTATCAACCGATACTCGCGCTCTATCTC
>CALLPU010000381.1 GCA_938016235.1 uncultured Granulosicoccus sp.
TATCGTTGCGTGCCTGTGCTGCCTGCTGATTGCGTGGCACTTCCATGCCCACCGATTCAGCCAGAGATTCGATGGCATCCACGAAGTGCATGCCGTCATATTCCATCAGGAAACTGATGGCGTTGCCATTGGCACTGCAACCAAAGCAGTGATAGAACTGCTTGAGCTGGCTGACCGTGAACGACGGTGTTTTCTCGTTGTGGAAAGGGCAGCAGGCGCTATAGTTGGTGCCGCTTTTCTTCAGCGTGACGCGCTGATCGATCACATCGACGATATCCACTTTTGCAAGCAGATCGTCGATGAAATGTTGAGGAATCTGCCCGGCCATGCCGCTACTGTACGCTACCGGTGATAGAACACCAGACCGGCCCGTTCATGAACAGGTGGGGCGTGAACCGCCAATCATGCTGCATGAACGGGCTGATGCATAGTGTTTAGGCTGCGCGGCCGAGTGTGGACAACAATTCACCGAGCTCGGCAGCTTTCGGCTTGATCATCCAGAAGCGTGATGCCAGTGAGTAGAAATCCTCTACCAGGTGCTGACCCAGATTACTGCCGGTTTCTGCCACGTGATCTTCTATCAGCGTGAACAGGTAATTGCGGTATCGCTCCATGGATTCTGCGTGCAATCGGTGGATGTCTATCAACTCGTGGTTGTAACGATCGACGAACACGTTGTGCTGGTCGAACACGAAACCAAGCCCACCTGTCATGCCAGCACCAAAATTGACGCCGGTTTCACCCAGTACCACCACACAACCGCCAGTCATGTATTCACAGCCGTGATCACCGATACCTTCGATAACCGCGATTGCGCCGCTGTTGCGTACCGCAAAACGCTCCCCACCCAGACCGGCTGCGTGGAAGTTGCCGCCGGTGGCCCCATACAGGCAGGTATTACCCACGATGGTGGATTCACGACCGGCAAAGCGCGCATCACTGGGAGGGCGAATAATGATCTTGCCGCCCGCCATGCCCTTACCCACGTAGTCGTTGGCATCGCCATCCAGGTGCAGATTCAGGCCACCGGCATTCCACACACCGAATGACTGGCCGGCTGTGCCGGTACAATGAATATTGATCGGGGCATCGCTCATGCCGTTGTCACCGTGCAATTTGGCAATTTCTCCCGATAAACGGGCTCCAATGGAACGGTTGATGTTCTTGATGGTGTAATGAAAGTCACCGCCGGATTTCTTGCGGATCGCCGTACGACAATCCGACACCATCTGTTCGGCAAGCAGCCCCTTGTCGTGAGGCGTATTGCGTTCCACACTGCAAAATCGCGGCGCAGAATCCGGTACACCGCCCGTGGCCAGCAGTGGCGTCAGGTCGAGCCGCTGCTGTCTGGGTGTGTTGCCGGCTGCCGGATTCAAAAACTCCGGCCGGCCAATGATCTCGCTCAAGCTGCGCACACCGAGATAGGCCAGATGCCGTCGCACATCTTCGGCAACGAACTGCATGTAGTTCATGACCTTCTCAACGTTGCCGTTGAAGTGACGCATGCGCAGCACCTTGTGCTGTGTAGCAACACCAGTCGCACAGTTATTCAGGTGACAGATGCGCAGATACTTGCAGCCCATCGCAATCATGGGGCCGGTTCCGAACCCGAAACTCTCTGCACCCATGATGGCGGCCTTGACCACATCCAGGCCGGTTTTCAGCCCGCCATCGGTCTGCACGCGAACCTTGTCGCGAAGGTTGTTGGCCCGCAGCACCTGGTGCGTCTCCGACATGCCCAGTTCCCATGGTGAGCCAGCGTACTTGACGCTGGTTAATGGTGATGCGCCGGTGCCGCCGTCGTAGCCGGAAATGGTAATCAGATCGGCATAGGCTTTTGCCACTCCCGCGGCCACGGTGCCGACTCCGGCTTCGGCCACCAGCTTCACCGATACCAGCGCTTCCGGATTCACCTGTTTGAGATCGAATATCAGTTGCGCCAGATCCTCGATGGAGTAGATGTCGTGATGCGGAGGCGGTGATATCAATGCCACGCCCGGGTTGCTATGACGCAAGCGCGCAATCATGTCGTTTACCTTGTGGCCCGGCAACTGCCCACCTTCACCGGGCTTGGCACCTTGTGCAATCTTGATCTGCAGGACTTCAGCGTTCACCAGATAGTGCGGCGTGACCCCGAAACGCCCGGATGCGATCTGCTTGATCTTGGACATTTTGAGCGTGCCGTAGCGTGCCTTGTCTTCACCGCCTTCACCGGAATTTGATCGGCCACCAAGGCGGTTCATGGCCTCTGCCAGGGTCTCGTGAGCTTCGGGTGACAATGCACCCAGAGACATGCCGGCCGAGTCGAACCGGGCAATGATCGATTCAACCGATTCCACTGCCTGCAGTGGAATGGAGGAGCCTTTGGGTTTCAGATCCAGCAGATCGCGCAGCATGGCGGGTCGTCTGCCATCCACTGTTTTTGCATAGATGGCATAGTCTTCGTAGTCGCCACTGGTGACGGCCGCCTGCAGTTGCTGCACCACATCCGGGTTATAGGCATGATACTCACCGCCATGGATGTACTTCAGCAGGCCACCTTGCGTGACGGCTACCTGTGGGTTGAATGCGGTGGCCGCCAGCGCCTTGATGTCGGTTTCCAGATCGCTGAAGTCCATGCCTTCTATGCGGCTGGTGGTGCCGGTGAAACACAAGTCCACCACGCTGGAATGCAGGCCGACAATTTCATACAGCTGAGCGCCGCGGTAACTGGATATGGTTGAGATACCCATCTTGGACAGGATCTTCATCAAGCCCTTGTTGATGCCTTTCCGGTAGTTCTGCTCCAGCTGGGGAACGTCGGTGTCGGGCAGTTCGCCGCGACGAGCCATACCGTGAATGGACTCGTAGGCCAGGTACGGGAACACACAGGTTGCACCGTAACCCACCAGTACTGCCACTTGATGGGAGTCTCTGGCTGTGCCGGTTTCTACCACGATGTTGGCATCGCAACGACAGCCGGCCTTGATCAACGCATGGTGGATGGCACCGGTAGCCAGCAACGCGTGGACCGGCAGCAAACCTGTTACCAGTTCGCGGTCGCTGAGTACGATGATGACCTTGTGATCTTGCGTTACCGCCTTGATGGTCTCCGCGCACAGACGCTTGACGGCATCGCCGAGCGTTTCGTCTTGCGGGTCGTACATCAGGCCGATGCGCACATGCGAATAACCCGGCTCATCGTCCATGGCGATCAGCGTGTCGAATTTTTCACTCGATAACACTGGAGAGCGAACCAGCAGCCGATTGGCATGATGGTGTGTTTCGCGGAACAGGTTTTTCTCTCGACCCAGGCAGGTTTCCAGCGACATCACGATGGTTTCTCGCAGCGGGTCGATTGGTGGGTTGGTGACTTGCGCAAACTGTTGACGGAAGTTGTCATACAGGTGCCTGACGTGCTCCGACATCACTGGAAACGGTGTGTCATCACCCATGGAGCCAATGGCCTCGGCAGCTCCTTCAGCCAGGACACGCAGAACCTGATCCCGCTCTTCGAAGCTTACGTTGAACATCTTCTCGTAAGTCGCTAGCTGGCTGTCCTGCATGATCGGTGTGGCATGCGGCAGGTCGCGCAATCTGGAGCGCAAGTGGCGGGCATTCTTCTGCAGCCACTTGGCGTAGGGCTGGCGATGCTTGAGTAGATCGCTGACATCCTGCGGCAGCAACAGCCGCCCAGACTGCGTATCCACCGCCAACATCTCACCGGGCTTCAGTCGGCCTTTCTGAATGATGTCGCTGGGCAGATAATCATAAACGCCCACTTCCGAGGCCAGTGTGATGTGCCGGTCCTTGCTGATGACATAGCGTGCCGGTCGCAACCCGTTTCTGTCGAGTACACAGCTGGCATAGCGTCCGTCGGAGAGCACCACGCCGGCCGGACCGTCCCACGGCTCCATGTGCATGGAGTTGTATTCGAGGAAAGCACGTAAATCTGAATCCAGTTCCCACGTGTTCTGCCACGCCGGTGGCATGAGCATGCGCATGGCCCGGAATATATCGATACCGCCTGCGATGAGCAGCTCCAGCATGTTGTCCAGCGACATGGAATCCGAGCCGTGCTGGCTGACCAGCGGCAGCAGTTCGTTGAGCTCTGGCAGCACGGGGGATCTTAATTTGGATGCGCGGGCGTTGGCCCAGCTGCGGTTGCCCTGGATGGTGTTGATTTCGCCGTTATGGGCAAGGTAGCGAAACGGTTGCGCCAAACGCCACTGCGGTAACGTGTTGGTCGAGAATCGCTGGTGAAAGACGGCGATGGAGGATTCCAGTGATTCGTCTTCCAGGTCGGTGTAGAACGTGGCCAGATACTCGGGCATCACCAGGCCCTTGTAGAGAATGACGTCGCTGGACAACGAACACACGTAAAAGTCGGGGTCTGAATCGCGCAGGCTGATTTCTGAACGGCGGCGCGCTACAAACAGGTGCCGGTTGAATTCGGCGGAGTCCATCTCTTCAGTGGACGACACGAAAATCTGCTCGATCGTGGGTACGCTGCGCTGAGCCTCTTCGCCGCAGGCGTTGATGTCGGTTGGCACCACTCGCCAGCCGTTGACTTCCAGACCGCGCACTTCGCATTCGCGGCTCAGCGATTCACGAGCGGCAGCAGCTAATTTTTCGTCGCGGCTCAGGAAAACGATGCCGGTGGCGAATTCGGAACCCAGCGCGATGCCGGCTTCTGCTGCGGCGCTGCGCAGAAAGGTTTCCGGTTTGCGCAGCAGCAGGCCGCAGCCGTCACCGGTTTTGCCGTCGGCGCCGATGGCACCGCGGTGCGTCATGCGACCCAGTGCGGTAATGGCTGTTTCCACCAACCAGTGACTGGTGCGGCCGTCCATTTGTGCGATCAGGCCGAAGCCGCAGTTGTCTCGCTCAAAATCGGGTTGATATAGCCCATGTTCGGCCAGATTGTCCAGATAGGTCATAGCAGTAAACGGTAAAAAGCCAGTGATACGGATGGCAGAATGCTCTGCGCAGCCCACCATTATACCGAGTCCTACGACCTCAGCTTCACCTACGGATTGCTGCCAGCTGGGATAACGCTTATCCCGGCAGTAAAATCAGCACGTTACTGGTTTCTCAATGCATCCTGAACACGGCCAACCGAGCGAATCCATGGCTGATTGGTCAGGGCAGACGATGGCATGCTTTCCACGGCTGCGCGAGCCTCGTTGATGCTGGGGTACAAGCCGTTCAACAACGCGTACCAGGTTGCCCCGTCTCGCTCAAACGTATAAATGGAATTGGGTGCCGGCAATGCAACCGTATTTCGTTTGAGAAAATTTTCCACCGATTCACGATCACGCGACGCGCTCATCTGCACCGTAAACAGCGACGCGTCCTGAACCAGAATCCAGGTGGGTGACTCCAGCACGCCCACCAGTTCCGGGTCTACGTCGGCAACACTCTCATCAATGAGGGCGCTGCCGGTTTCCGGCTCTGTACCAGAATCGTCTGATTCTGCGACAGCACTCGCTGTGTCGGTGGGTGCAGAGGGCTCACTTGCCGTATCGGCGGAGGCTGTGGCGTCGGCATCAGGCACCGTGGGTGTTTCGCTGGGTGTGTCCGTTTGCGCAACAATAACGACAGGAGTGGGTTCCGGATCGGGAATGGTGACCGTTGTTTCCACCTCTACCGTGTTGGCGGACTCGCTGTTCTCGTCAGTTTCGTTGGCCTCGGCAGGCGATTCAGTTGCCTGAGGTGACGATGATTCGGACACTGCATCGCTGACCGCCGCCAGGTTTGATGCGTTTGTGGATGCGTCGGCTG
>CALLPU010000382.1 GCA_938016235.1 uncultured Granulosicoccus sp.
ACAGAAACCAGGCAATGACGGCCACTACCAGCACCTGATAGATAATCGCGCGCTTGTCGGGATCTCGCCAGAATGAGGGGCTCGGCGCCGCGCCGGCTGGAGGAAGGGTGTTATCGGCCATACGTATTTTCCAGTGGGTGCAAAAAGGGCCGCTTACGCGGCCCTTTCTCTTTTTACATCAGCAACTACAGACAATCAGCGCTGAGGAGCTGCGTAGAGCAATCCACCGTCTGACCACAGTGCGTTCACACCGCGCTCAAGCTTCAGAGGGGTATCAGGGCCGACGTTTCGGTCGTAGCTTTCGCCGTAGTTACCCACTGCTGTTACAACGTTTGCGCAAAAGCCATTTTCCAGACCAATCTTGCCGCCCAGATCACCTTCCACACCCAGGATACGTTTGATGTTCGGGTCATTGGACGTTGCCATGTCACCCGCATTGGCTTGTGTGATGCCAGACTCTTCAGCATTGATCATGCAGTTGAGTGTCCAGCGAGCGATGTCGCCCCACTGGCTGTCGCCGTGGCGCACCAACGGTCCCAATGGCTCTTTGGAAATGATTTCAGGCAGTACGATATGGTCGTCTGGCTTTGACAACTTGGTACGCTGCGCCGCCAGGCCCGAACGGTCAGTCGTGTAGACGTCACAACGACCAGCATCATAAGCCGCGACAACTTCGTCTGCCTTTTCAAAAGCAACCACGGTGTAGTTCAGGTTGTTGGCACGAAAATAATCAGCAACGTTCAGCTCAGTGGTTGTGCCCGTGTTGGTGCAGACAGCTGCGCCGTCAAGTTCGATGGCACTGCTCACTTCCAGTGCCTTGGGCACCATGAATCCTTGACCATCGTAATAATTCACACCAACGAACTCACCGAAATCAGAGTCACGGCTCATGGTCCATGTGGTGTTTCGCGCCAGCACATCGATCTCACCAGATGTCAGAGCGGTGAATCGCACCTTCGCTGAGAGCGGTGTAAATTTGACGGCTTCTGCGTCGTTGAATACTGCAGCGGCCATAGCTCGGCAAAAGTCTACGTCGAGTCCGGTCCAGTTACCCTGATCGTCAGGATTTGAAAAACCGGGCAAGCCTTGCGACACGCCACACTGTATGAATCCTTTGCCTTTTACGGCGTCGAGTGTTTCATCCGCGTGCACCAGTCCGGCTGTAGTAGCCAGAGCTGCCGACACTGCGAGTGTCTTGATTAAATGCATTTATTACTCCGAAGTGATTTATAGGTTAAGTCTGTTTGCAGGATGTCGTTCTGGCTGGTGTCCCTACCCCACATTCCCGGCGGCACGCTAACATATTACCCCAGCGTCATCCAATCGCAAGACGAAATCAGTTTTAAAAATCACGCACTGAAAACGCATTTAACGCACTGAATTTGAGCAAATAACCGTGCATTGGGCAACATTCCTGAAAAACAGGAACAGATACCCAAGAAACTCACTCGATCAACTGCGATTCCGCACCGACAATGCTCACTGGGTCACGAGAATTAATAATGTGATCAATTGTCACAACAATGACACAGGCAATGGCAGGCACTTGAAACGTTCAGATTTCGCGCAGCACGTGTGAGATCCCAAGCAGATTGTGCCAAGGTGTCACCCTCTGTCCGATCAGCGTATTGGCAACGATCTGGCAACCTCTCCAAGCAATGATTGCAGGCTTAACCTGAACGGTGGAGCGTCAGGGTAGCGCGCAATGCGCACACCGTTCACCAGGGTATTGGCGAAGGCAGCCGCAAGACTGCCGGTAAAACTGCTGCCCAGGTATTCGGTGACCGATAGTGACTCACTGGGGTCTACCCTGAACTGCTGGTTCCACCGTTCATCACCGTTACGCAGATTGATGACCTTGGCTGACAGGGTCGTGATGCGCTGCGTTGACAGTATTCGCTTCTCACGATCAACCAGCACAGCGCCCTGACGATTTCGGATTGCCTCGCGCCGGACTGGCAGCTTGGTGACGAGATCCTCCTCAACCCGTAAGATGATCGCATGCCGGGTTGGCAAGCCTGCCGCCATGAGAAGCTGAACGTCCTGTTGGGCCAAACTGCCCCGATCTGCGTAACGCTTCAGTAGCTGATCGTGCCGCTTTGCACCAATGACCTGACGCAGGCTGTCTGCCCGTAGTACCGGGAATTTTCCACGCCCGGCTAACGTAGTGGCAAACTCCGACGCAACCCGGTTCTTGTTGAATGCGGTTCCTAGCCCGGTTTTTGCAACGACCCCGATCACAGCCACCCCGGAGCCGTCTCCGCCAAGCGGCAAAGACGAAGATGTACTACACGACGCAAGGATACCGACGCACATCATCACCACTATCAGTACCGATCTGCGGCCCACAGCCGGCATCACAACCCACAGCGGCAAAACCAGGGCACGTTGAGGCAGGCGGTGTTCTGAAGCGTTCATAAACTGGATTCTTGCGCTGATGACATTCTGCAGCTCCAGACAGGGCTCTGCACGTGCGTGCAACCCGATAACTCAAGTATAGACAATGTTCCGGAAGCCTACCCGGCAGGGCCAGTGGTCCGTCCAGTTGATAATGTGGGGTTCAGCGAGTCTGTCTTTGTTCGTGGCAAGGCACCCGTTCGAAGGCCTATCGGGCATACGTCGAGAACGGGCAACGCCGGCAC
>CALLPU010000383.1 GCA_938016235.1 uncultured Granulosicoccus sp.
GGCGGTGCTCGATGCACAGGTGTATCCGGCGTTCAGCCAACAGTTTCTCAATGCGGTGTTTGCCGGGCTGAAACTGGAGCCAGAAGGCCGTCCACAATCGCTGGAGCAATGGTCGGACGTGTTTGCAAACGGCAGCGCCCAATTTCCTGCACCGACTGTTGACACCGGATTTGGCAGTGGCTTCACAGAGCTCGAATCTGATCGAACGCGCATACAGCCGCGCAGACCCGTGCAGGATGCACCCATACCCGATTTTGATTCTTTTACCGAGTTGCCGCCGAGTGCCCCGTCGAACACGACGCCCTCTGCCCCGCACTATCCTGAAGACACTCACAACACTCACAACACTCACAACACTCACAACACTCACAACACTCAGCAGGCACCGTCAACGTCTTACCGGCCAGCATCCGATACCACGGCAGGTTTTGCGGGTGGCTCGTTCACCGCTCGTGGTGATACCGATCTGATGCCAGCTGATGACTTGCTCAGCTTTGATGATGATGATCTGGACACCGACTCGCGGGTTCGCACCGAACAACCATCACGTGCTGCCACTCGTCCGGTCGCTGCAAAGAAGAAGGGGCCTGGCCTGGCGATCGCTGCATTGGGGCTGGTAGCGCTGCTGATCGGTGGTGGTGCGTATTATTTTCTGGGTGGCGGTGCAGCTACGCAGAGTTTGACAGCTGACTCGCTGAACAAGTTGCAACGGCCACCGCAGGCGGTAAACACTGTCTTGCCCAAAGATACTGTGTTGAGTCAGCTCGATACCATGGCAACGCTGGCTCCGTTGTTGAAGCAGGCGTATGCCGTCAATTCACTCGATTCGGAGTTGCTGGCAACCATTCGCACAACAGAAAACAACCTCCTGGCGCTGGCAAAGCAGTGGAACGCTACCCAGTACCCTGAGGTTGCGCAAAAGATTCGCCAGGTATCGAGTGCGTTGCCAACGGCTGTACATAATCAGGCGCGCGTACTCGGAATTCTGGACGCTGCCGGACAAGTCTCTGCCAACGCTGATGTATTGGCTTTACTGGACGATAAGCAGTACGTCAGCCCTGCAGGAAATTCAGTCCTCGACAAGATCACCTCGGTGAGCGCCAGAGACTACACGCAGATAACATCGTCGTCGCAGTGGAAGCAGATGATGTCGGAGTTCTCCAGCAACGCGCTGGATAAAGTGACGCAATCGAATTATGACGGTGCGGCACGACTCACGGAAGCTGCCCTGACACTGGATGCCGATGATGCTGGTTTTATCGCCTTGAGGCAGTTTTTGAAAGGGCAGTAGTGCGCAACGGTTGCCGGCTGCAACGACTACACACCCGCCATGACGGCTACAGCGCCCAACACCGCAGACAAACCCAACACCACGACGATGTTCCAGTGCATCACGAAAACAGCCACGGCACTGAGCAGTGTCAGAACGACCACCCGCCAGTCCAGACTCAGCCACTCGGGAGTCCAGAGCGTCAACAATCCTGTACGAATTGGCGTTACCTCGGTGAACAGCACATGCAGTGCAAACCAGACGGACAGATTCAGTATCACACCCACCACAGCAGCTGTGATAGCTGACAGTGCGCCTTTGAGTCTGGGTTGTTCGCCTATCCAATCGATGTAAGGAGCACCGGCAAAGATCCATAGAAAGCACGGAACAAACGTCACCCAGAGCGTTAGCGTTGCCGCGGCAACACCCATCAGTACGCCGCCTTCCCGGTAACCAGCTACATATCCAACGAACTCTGTCACCAGAATCAACGGACCTGGTGTGGTTTCAGCCAGGCCAAGGCCGTCCATCATTTCACCTGCACTCAACCAGCCGAATTCAACGACCACGTCTTGTGCAAGATACGCCAGCACAGCATAAGCGCCGCCGAACGTCACCAGCGCCAGCTTGGAGAAGAACGAGCCCAGTTCCAGAAGAAAGGTATTGTCCGATAAAAAAAACAGCGCCAGTAGCGGAGCTGCCCAGATTGCAATCCATGTCAGTATGGTGACAAAAGTGGATCTGGCCATGTCCGGCAAGGCAGTATCAGACGATTGAGTCCTGTTTGACGTGCTGCCTTTGTAGAATCCGAACACGGCTGCTGTTATCACTATCAGTGGGAACGACAACTCTAAAAAGAAAATGCCGATAAACGCCAGTGCGGCGATTATCCAGTGTTCCGGGAGAGTCAAAGCACGTCTTGATACCTTGATCAGTGCTTCGATCACGATGACAATAACTACCGCCTTGATTCCCAGAAACAGGGCATCGACAATCGGCAGCTGGCCCATGCCTGAATAAAGACCGGCAAGTAGCAACACCACGAACGCACCGGGAAGAACAAACAACAGACCTGCCATCAACCCACCCTTGACCCCGTGCAACTTCCAGCCGGCAAAGGTGGCCAGTTGCATGGCTTCAGGACCAGGTAGCAACATGCAGAAACTCAGTGCGTTGAGATATTGCTTTTCAGTTAACCATCGATTTTCCGACACGACCATGCGATGCATGAGTGCTATCTGTGC
>CALLPU010000384.1 GCA_938016235.1 uncultured Granulosicoccus sp.
CCGTGGCGGCAAAGGTTGCGCAAGACAATCCTGATTTGAATCTGAAAACAAAGTTCATCATCAAGGATTCGCCAGCGTTCATTGGCGTGAAGTCCGGTGAAATGAACATGCTTCAGTGGGTGAACGTGTTCATTTTACACAAGACACTGGGTGGTGAACTGAACGCCATGTCTGAGAAGTGGTTTGGGCAATCACTACCTGCCCTACCAACGTTGTAGATAATCGGACGGCTGATGTCGACATCCCTTTATTGAAGTCGACATCGGTCTACTTGAAATTAAGGCGAAACATCGGAAGGCCTATGAGTTAGAGCGTTTCGTCCGCGTCACGCTCAACCCTGTTCATTAGTGACTTGGCAGATATTTGCTGGCTGTTCTTGCAAAGACACCATCGATATGTCACAAATTCGTATTGTACATTTTCGAAGGTGAACTTGATTGACTACAACAGAAACGACTGAAAACCAGACCTATCCGCCTTTAGCGCAAGTAAAACAAGCACTACGGGTCAAGTGGTACCGTTGTCCGGTAGATCATGAGCGTCTGCGAGCGCTTTGCACTCGGTCAGACAAGCAGGGGTGGAAGCAGGCAGGTGGGCATACAGCACTCTATGTGGCACTGGCTGGCCTAACCGTTGTATTCTGGTTGCAGCAACATTGGTGGCTGTTTTTCATGGCACTGTGGTGTGTCGGTTTTGTGGCCACTTTTTTCAAAGGCACTGCTGCCCATGAGCTGGGTCACGGCACTGTATTCAAAACCAAATCGCTGAATGCCATTTTCCTTCACGTCGTTTGCATGATCAGTTGGTGGGACCCATACGATTACGCGGCCAGCCATACCTACCACCATCGATACACGACACACCCGAACGCTGACCGCGAAAACGTGTTACCGCTAACGCCATCACTGCACCCCTGGTTAGTGTTGCAACTTACAACGTTTAACCTGTTTTCAAAACCCAGCAGAAATTTCAGTAAAGGTGGTTTTCTGTGGACGCTTTATCTCACCGCTAGGACAGCCTTGAAGAAGCCAGCAGGGCATACTGATATTCCAAGTCAGGAATGGCTGAGGGCATTGCATGAGGATCAGCCCGAGCAGTTCAAACGTTCGGTACATTGGTCGCGAGCGTTGCTGACGTTCCATGCCTCAGTACTGGTGATAAGCCTGGTAACGGGGTGGTGGGTGCTATCACTGGTGATTACGCTCCCGTCGTATATCGCCAATATCGGCTCTTATCTGCTGGGAACCACTCAACACTGTGGCCTTAGGGAGAACACGTCGGATTTTCGCCAGAATACCCGATCCATCACGATTAATCCCTTTCTGTCGTTTCTGTATTGGCATATGAACTGGCACATCGAGCACCACATGTATGCAGGTGTGCCTTGTTTTAATTTGAAGGCACTGGCAAGAGAGCTTGAACCCGATATGCCCCAGCCCCGAACTCTGATAGGGGCATGGAAAGAGATGCGCGAAATTCAGGGGAGGCAGGCAGTTGATCCCAACTATGAGTTCTACACACCTGTGCCTATAGCCGCAAACTCTACCTCGATGCCGGCGGACAATGAGTGGGTTAGCTCAATAGGGGATCTTGAGCCAAAAGGATTCTGATATTCCCGAACCTTGTGGGAAGGCGCTCGAAGGCGGATGATCGACAGATGAACTCAGACCATTCCTCGATCATGACCGCCTCCCGAATTGCTGCTGTGACCCTGGTGTTTTTCGGTTGCGCCGCAGCGATCACCACGCATCTTGGAGCTCTGCATGGCAGTGGTCTGGACCCGGTCGCAAGTCCGATAGGTGAGCTTGCCTGGACCGAAGATGCCGACTGGTTTCGATATGGGCTGTGGTTGTTCGCGCTCGGGCATCTGGCACTCGTGCTGTTGCTAAACCGGCCTGGTGCTGGTCGTTTCACGCGAGCTGCGCAGTTTTTTCTAATGCTCGACGCTGGTCTTATTCTCTGGTTGCCATCGCACTTTGCGTCGGTGTCGCCAGAAGAGCTTGTAGCGGCAGCCTCGGGTGGTCCTCTGTGGTTGTTGGGTGGTAGCGTCGGTTTTGCCATGACCTGTGTGGCAGGGGCTTTATGGCGAAGCCACCGGTCCACAGCATTTCTGACGCTCGTTTGCCTGTTGCTTTGGAGCATACTGGCGCCCGTCTTTCTCACCGTCGACCCAAGCTGGATCGGCGCGTACCAGCGTACCGTCGGATTGGTGTTGTTGTTCTGGACCGCTGTGCTGGCAATGCGGATTGGCTTGCTTGGGCAACCTGGAAACTGATCTACTAAGTCGCGGCTTTTGCGCTAATGTGGCAGTGACAGGAGGGTTTGCCGATAGCGAATGGATTGTCAGAATATGCTCGAACGATCGGTTAGCCTTCCTGGCGTTGGCTTGCAACGATAGCCTGATGTCAGCTAACGTTCACACACCGTCGTCGTCAACGGAGATACACAATGCCGGAGGTTCTAACGAGCTCTCAGATCGAATCGTATGAAGAAAACGGTTATCTGGTGCTAGAGGAGGTTTTACCTGCCGAGGGTCTCAAGGCCATACGCTCAGAGATTGCGCGCTTTGAAGAGGAGGCGCGGAGCATGTCTTCTTCAAATGATCGGCTCGAGCTTGAGGATGGGCATTCAGCGAATAATCCGCGTGTCAGAAGAATACGATTACCGCATACGATCAGTGATGTTGTTCGTGACTTGATGTATTCAGATCATATCCTGGCACCGGCCAGGGATTTGATAGGGCCTGATCTTCGTTTACACACCACCAAGCTGAATATGAAGTCACCCGAGAACGGTGCAGCCATTGAATGGCATCAAGACTATGCGTTTTATCCGCATACCAATGACGATATCCTGGCAATCGGCGTCATAATTGACGAGATGCGCAGTGAGAACGGGCCGTTAATGGTCTATCCGGGAAGCCATCGTGGGCCGGTTTATGATCACCATGTGAATGGTGTGTTCGCGGGAGGGTTTATTCCTGACGAAGTAGGGCTGAACCCAGGTGACGCTGTGGAGCTGACCGGGCCTCCGGGGTCCATTTCCATTCATCATGGGCGCATTGTCCATGGATCCGCAAAAAATACATCCGACCGCTCGCGCAGAATCCTGTTTTACGAGATGATGGCAGCCGATGCATTTCCTATTGTTGGTTCGTTAACAAAGTGGGATGGTATTGAAGACTATGACACTCGAATGCTGTGCGGTGAGCCAACGCTCACTCCTCGCCTGAAGAACATTCCCATTCGAATTCCACAGCCACAACCGGATGTGCCTGTATCGATATACGAAATACAGAAAGGGTTGAAGCACTCTGGATTCGACTCTGTTTCGTAATTTGCCTTAGGCGCTCTGTATGAGCGAATCAATGCTTAAACTCAAGATGAGGAGAAAATGATGAAGTGTATAAACAACATCGTGTCAGGGGGGCTGCTATTGAGCCTGCTCGTACTGACCTCTGTCACGTCGCCGGTTTGGGCCGAAACACCGCCCAATATGCTGGTGGTTGGACAAAATATCGACGATATTGTAACGATCGATCCGGCTTCGGCCTACGAGTTCAGCTCGGGCGAATATGTGGCCAACACCTACGACACGCTGGTGCGCTATGACGCTACAGACACAACGACTCTTGCCCCAGCTCTGGCAACCGATTGGACGATTGACGCCGCCACAAAGACAGTGATCTTCGCGCTGCGCGACGGCGTAACCTTTCATTCCGGGAACCCTCTAAGGGGGGATGATGTGGTGGGATCGTGGACCCGCGTTGTCACCCTGGAAAAGGCTCCGTCCTTCATCTTGACGCAGCTGGGCTGGAACGCAGACAACATTGGCGAGATGGTTAACGCCGAGGGAAATACTGTCACCGTTCGCTATGAAGGTGACTTCGCACCGTCCTTCGTTCTGAACGTGCTTGCCGCACGGCCAGCTTCCATCGTGGACATGGAAACCGTCATGGCCAATGAGGTGGATGGCGATATGGGCCATGAGTGGCTGAACAGGAACTCCGCCGGGACCGGGCCGTTCAGTTTAGGTTCCTACCGCCCCGCTGATATCCTTACGCTCATCGCCAACCCTGATTACTATCAGGGTGCACCGGCCATGGCTCGCGTCGTGATTCAGCACAACCCGGAAGGTGCGACGCAACGGTTGCAACTTGAAGCTGGCGATATCGACATGGCGAAGGATCTCGATCCAAGCCAGATCGCCGGGCTCGAGGGAAAAGAAGGCTTAAGGGTAGAAACCTATCCGCAAGCTGCCGTTCACTGGGTATCATTCAACCAGAAAACCGACAGTCTCACTGATCCGGCTGTATGGGAAGCTGCGCGTTATCTGGTTGACTACCAAGGCATGGCCAATGGCATGCTCAAAGGGCAGATGAAGGTACATCAGGCGTTCTGGCCAGAGGGTTTTCCGGGCGCGTTGACTGATACCCCGTTTTCCTATGATCCTGAAAAGGCCAGGCAAATTCTGGCGGACGCCGGTGTAAAGACACCGATCAATGTGACCCTGGACGTCATCTCGGCACCGATCTTCGTGGAGATGGCGCAGGCCATTCAGGCGTCCTTCGCGGAAGGCGGGATTAATCTTGAGATTGCCGCGGGCACGGGTGCACAAGTCATTACCAAATACCGAGCGCGTACTCATGAGGCGATGTTGCTGTATTGGGGGCCAGACTTCATGGATCCGCATTCCAACGCGAAGGCGTTTGCGTTCAACAAGGACAATTCGGATGACAAATACGCGTCCACCACCACGTGGCGTAACGCCTGGATGCCGCCTGCAGAAATGAACGCCAAGACCATGGCCGCCCTGGGCGAGCAGGATGGAGAGAAGCGCCTCAACCTGTATCTGGAACTGCAAAAGGAAACACAGGCTGAAGCGCCGTTTGTCATCATGTTCCAGGCGATCAAACAGGTGGCAATG
>CALLPU010000385.1 GCA_938016235.1 uncultured Granulosicoccus sp.
GGGCCCACGGGTTACGGCGAAGCCTCCGCCCCTGCACCTCAAGCTCTTCAAGTGCCGAGCCCAGCCCCACACCTGCTTCAAGCAGATGGGCCAGATGCTGGAAAGAATGAATCAGGTTTGTTCCGTTACTTCCCCAACTGAACAGTCTTTGATGTCCATTAATGGTGTGCTGCATGCTTGTCGCTTCCGTGTGTCGCATTGTTTGGTGGGGCCTGTCAGGGCGATGAGCTGACTGCATCTGCAACCGGCCCTGAGCTCTCGCCAGCAACCTCGGGCATACCCAGCACCCGTTGCAGTTCCTCTGCGGTTGTCAGCCCCTGTCTGATCAGGTCGAGCCCTTGCTCGTGCAAGGGTTTGAAACCTGTCGACACCGCATACTCATTCACTTGAAGAGCAGACGCTCCTGAGTTCAGCAACGCTGCCAGCTGAGCATCCATGATCAATAACTCGATGATGACTCGCCGACCAAAATAGCCCGTGCCCTTGCAATTGGCACAGCCTGCCTGTTGACCAGAACAGTGTTTGCAGGTCAGCCGGACAAGACGTTGCGAGGCAACTGCCGCGAGATGGGTCACCAGCATCGACCGTTGAATACTCAGTTCAAGCAAGCGATCAATCGCGCCCAGTGCACTGTTTGCATGAACCGTACTGAATACTCGATGCCCGGTCATCACAGCGCGAAGCAGCATGTGACAACTTTCGGAATCTCTCACCTCGCCTATCATCAGCACATCCGGATCCTGCCGCAGCATGGCTCTCAACCCATGGGCATAATCCAGCGCGCGATCAGGATCAATCGACGTCTGGCGAAACGACGTACTGCGGATTTCCACAGGATCCTCCAACGTCATGATGTTCAATGAGGATTCATCCAGCTCGTTGAGCAAGGCGTACAGCGTGGTCGTCTTTCCTGAGCCGGTTGGCCCGCACACGATCACCATCCCTTCTGGCCTGGCCAAGATGTTGTCAAATTGGCGAACGGTAGTGGCGGGCAACTTCAGCTGCTCCAGCGACGCCAGACTGCTCTGCGGGTTCATAACCCGCAGAACCAGATTCTCTCCCACAATGGTGGGAAATGAAGAGACCCGGAAATCAACATGATGGCCAGCTATCCAGAGTACAAACTGACCATCCTGCGGATGCCGGGTTTCGGCGATATCGATATCAGCCAGAATCTTGATGCGAACCAGCAGCCCCGAATACAAACCGCTGCGCAGCGTAACGAAAGGCTTCAATACACCATCGATGCGAAAGCGAACCAGCACTCCGGCATCATCACTCACTGACAACGGAGAAACGTGGATATCAGATGCTCGATGACGACAGGCCTCTTGCAACAAGGCTTCAACCAGCGAGATCGCAACGTCGGGTAGCAGCGGTTCACCGCCTTGTTGTTGTTGATCGGTAACTGAACAGCATGCCAGTACATCATCAACAGACATCAGTGTCTTGTAACAACGGTTCAATGCATCGGGAATGGCCCGGGCATCAACATGAAGAAATTGCGCCCGCACCGTATCGGGAAGCTGTCGGGCCAGGCGTTCCTTAAGCGAATCGCTGTCCGGTTGGCTGCTACCCACAATCAAGGTATCAAGGCCATTGTTTCTTAGCAGATACAGCGGCACGACATTGAGACGCCTTGCGGTGGGTTCCGTCAGGCAAGCTGCGGCATGGGTATCGGGCACCAGTTGACTCAGGCTCATGCTAGCCGCGCCATCGGTACGCACGTGATTCATCGGGCATTTGCCTCAAGCAACTCTGCCGTTACCACCGTGGGCCGCAACACAATCAGCAACTCGGTTTGCCGATGATTCCTGGCACGTTGCGAAAACAGATGCCTGATTAACGGCAGGCTGCCAAGCCCGGGTAATCTTGAATTGTTGTTCTCTGAGGTTTCCTGCATCAGACCACCAATGATGGCTACCTGCCCGCTTTGCACATTCAGCATGGATTCCATCTCTCGAACCTGTATCTCGGGTACGCCATTACGAACGTTCGCTTGCGCAAGCTCAGGGTTAGGATCATTCACAAACCCGAGTATTCGGGAGAGCGTGGGACGCACATTCAACATGACTGAGCCGCTGGCACTAATCTGCGGCGTGACATTCATGACCAGACCCACAGGCACCGTATGAATTTCGGTTTCGGTTACCACTTCATCCGTGTTCTCGGAGCGAGAGCGTTCCACTTTGGCCGTGAAGTAGACTCGGTTATCCACCACTTTCAACACCGACGACTGATTGTTCAACGCAATGATGCGAGGGCGCGACAGGATGCGAACGTCACCGAACTGTTCCAGCAGACTCAACGTGGCACTAACATCGCCCTCGCCCGTGGACTGAACAAGACTGACAAGCCCTGCAGGCGCTGACACACGGTTTACGTTTTCGGCATTCACTATCGGCGCACCCACCAATGACTGAACAGCACTCAAACCACTGACGCCCGCAGCCAGCAATTGCCAGTCCACCCCAGCGGTAAAACTGTCGGACAGCGCCACTTCAACCACAGTGGCTTCGATAAGCACTTGTCGTCGGGCACTGGCCTGCAGCAACGCTAGATACTGTTTGACTGAGCTGTGTACCGTCGGCGATGCGTACAGTGTCAGCAAGCCTGCTTCGGCGTTGATTGAGAATCGAGGCTTGTCACTGCCTGCAGCCGCGTCCTGTCGATACGCATGACTAGTGTCGATCAACCCCTGAATATCCCGATGCAGTGATTCCCAGAACCGGTGCTCACTGATGTTCTCAATGCGCGTCTGGGAACTGTTGGCGATGGATCCGCCAGCGGAGTCCGATGCGTTTATCGTCCCCACTTGCGTGGCAAGCCCGACACTGCTTTGCGTCAGGCGATGCATGTTCAGGTAATCCACGGGATA
>CALLPU010000386.1 GCA_938016235.1 uncultured Granulosicoccus sp.
TATCTACGACGAGAGTGTTATGATCCGGCAACTTTTGCCTGCATCAGCGGTCCTAATTAAACTTCTGTGTCTGCATCGCTACGACAACGTGCATCCGCGTCAGCCAGGTTGGCAAGACGTGCTATCGCACTCAATGGACCTCGTGCTTCGGATACAGCGGCGCAAGAACAGCGCGTGAAAACGGCGGGTTCAGAGTCGTCTTCTTCTGTTAATCAGCAGATCGCTGCGGAAGAAGAGAAGCGCACAGCAGGTCCTAATTCGCCTTTGCCCAAGAATCATTCGGCCGACAAGAAAATGACGCCGACTGCGTCTATACGTCCGTTGGATATCACGGTACCCGGTGAGATAGATCGCTACACGATTGGCAAACGCATTGGGTCAGGTACGTGTGGTGTTGTACATCAGGCTCTGGATAACCTGTTGGGACGCGATGTTGCAGTAAAGCTCTCGCCAATCGGTGAAGCGCATGTATCCACCGGTAAAGTGCCAGGTGCACAGCGTGCATACCAGACTGAAATCGTTGCTGCCGGCAGATTGACGCATGCAAACATCGTGACCGTCCATGACGCCGGGCAGTTTGAAGATCTGAATTACCTGGTGATGGAAGTCATCGAAGGGAAATCGCTGAAAGAATATGGCAAGGGCAAAAAACTATTGCCCGTGCATGAGGCGTTGCGCATCATCTCTGAGTGCTGTCGTGCACTGGACTACTCTCACTCACAAGGCATTCTTCATCGAGACATCAAGCCGGCGAATATCATGCTGGGTGAAAATGGTGTTGTGAAGCTACTGGATTTCGGTATCGCGGTGGGTTTGCGCGACGGCGGAGGCTTGAAAAAGCAGGGCCCGACGCTGGGTACGCCGAACTACATGTCTCCCGAACAGATACTGGGGCGTGAGTTAGGCCCACCCAGTGACTTCTACTCGCTGGCCACCGTGCTGTTTGAATTGCTCACGGGCCGGCAACTGTTCAAGGCTAAAAAGGTCAAGGATCTGTTTCGAACCGTGGTGCACAAGAGCGCGCCACGCCTGCACGACATACGCCCCGATTTGCCGGTTGAATTATCGGATGTACTGGCCAGAGCGTTAGAAAAAAAGCCCGGTTCTCGGTATCAGTCGGGACATGACATGGCCGATGCCCTGGCCCCGTTCATCGAACGTTTTGGCATTGTTGAGAAACGGCCCGCCTCTCAACAGCGGATGATCCAGCAGTTGCAGCGGCAGCCATTTTTTCTACCGTTCTCGGATGTCGAGATTGCACAACTGCTGGAGCGAGTGAAGGTACGCTCCTTCTCTCGGAACGAGACTCTCATCGCCGCGGGTAACACGGAGCGGCGATTGCTGATCGTCACCGATGGTGCGGTGCGTTTTGAGCTGGACGGAAAATTTGTGCGCCTGTTAGGTGAGGGCGAGTGTCTCGGAGAGCTTGGCTTTATCAATGGTGCGGCTGAAAAACATCGCATCATCGCGCTCACTCCCGTTAACGCGCTTGAGCTGTCAGCCGATGCGCTGGCCGAATTGCCTCCCAAGGTGCACCTGCATTATTACCGCCACATTTCAGACATTCTGGTTTCCCGAACGGCACTGGCCGACCAGGCGCAGGTTGACCTGACGCTTTAGCCGCACGACCCGCACGACCCACTACTCTTTGCCGGATGCATTGTGCTGGCGCTCCAGCAGCGTACGTTCCCACGCCAGCGATGTCTTGACGATGGTATCCAGCTCATCAAACTGAGGTGTCCAGTCCAGCGTTTCATGGATCTTGTCTACCGCGGCAATCAGCGAGGGTGGATCACCGGCGCGACGGGGTTTTTCAATGACCTTGATAGGCTCGCCGTGCACACGTTCAACGGCGTCAATGACTTGTCTGACACTGAATCCGTGGCCGTAGCCGCAGTTCAACAGTGTGGATTCTCCGCCTTCTCGCAGGTAGTCCAGTGCGGCCAGATGCGCGGTTCCGAGGTCGGTGACGTGGATGTAATCGCGCACACCCGTACCATCGTCGGTAGGGTAGTCGGTGCCAAAAACATAGAGTTGTTCGCGTTTACCCACTGCCACTTCTGCCGCCACCTTGATCAGAAGAGTAGCCTTCGGTGTCGATTGGCCGATTCGTCCATCCGGATCAGAGCCTGCCACGTTGAAGTAGCGCAGTACGACGTGGGTAAGATCAGACGCCGCACTGAGATCACGCAGCATGGCTTCAGACATCAGTTTGGATGTGCCGTAGGCGTTGATAGGGGCTGTGGGTAGTTCTTCATGGCAGGCGCCAGCGTCCTGATCGGGTACACCATAGGTGGCGGCGGTTGAAGAGAAGATAAAGTTCTTGACCTTCTGGTCCTGGCATACCTGCAACAGGTTGCGGGTGCTGCAGGTGTTATTCGCGTAATACTTGAGCGGATTCTCAACACTTTCAGGCACGATGGTGTGCGCGGCGAAGTGCATGACGGTATCAATGGAATGTTCAGCAATGACCTTTGCAACAAGATCCATGTCGCCGGTTTTACCCACAACCAGTTCGCCATACAGCACCGCGTCTGCGTTGCCCGTTGACAGGTCGTCGAGAACAACAACGGATTCGCCGCGCTCGCCGAGCAGTTTGACAACGTGGCTGCCAATGTAGCCGGCGCCACCGGTGACAAGTATCGGGTTGTGTTTGGTCAAGAGTCTGGTTTCCGTCTAGCAGGTTGTACAGGGTTGTTGCAGTTGTCAATGACATCTGAGAAACGGGGCTCGCATTAGCCCGCTGTGCAGACATCTTCATGGCAATGTTGCGTTACGCCACCGATTGTATCGTTACGCGTGCGCTTTTGGTTGTTCCGCTACATTGTGTAGGTTCCGCTACACTAGCAGCCAAAAACTTCCACGGTAGTCAAAAACGTCATGGATCATTCCGAGCAAGTTGCCAGCGGTACCGTATTGCTGACGGTCAACCAGCGGCTTGCGCGTAACCATGCGGCGCAATACGAGCGCTGGCAATGGGAGCAAGGTCATCTGTGGTGGGAAACACCGGCCATTCTGCCACTCAGGGCCTGGCTGAGCTCGCTCCATGAGCAAGCTATCGGCAGTGGTGCCTCAACGCTGACCCTGTTGCCCGAGCTGCTACAGCAACGCGCCTGGCGTCAGTGCGTGGAACAGGATACAGGTCTGGAACTGCTCGATGTCGATGCGGCAGCCGTGGGTGCCAAACGGGCCTGGGAAATTGCCTGTGTATGGCAATGTCATGCCATCGAAGGTGACTATCTGCCCATCGATCAATTTGCCTGGCAGCGATGGGCTACGCGTTATCGCCGTTTGCTGGACGCAGAGGACTGGGTAGACACGGCAATGCTGGCCGATCATCTAAACGCACTGATTACTCAGGGAGCTCTGCATGAGCTCTTGCCCAATGCCGTGATTCTTGAAGGATTCCTGCAATTACCGCCTCAACTGCAGAAACTGATCGAAGCCATGCGTGCGGCAGGTATCAACGTGTCACTGACAACGGCGTCGCCGGATGCGCATGTTCATCGCATCTGTTACACCGACGACGCCCGGGAAATGCTGTCAATTGCCACACAGATGCGTCACGTGCTGGAGCAAAACCCGCAACACAACTTGGGGTTGGTAGTGCCAGACTTGCATAATAAGCGAGCTGCTGTGCTGCGCGCTTTCGATCAAGTGTTCTTTCCCACGCAGTCACCTCGCCAGATTGCGGAATCTGGCAGACCCTACGACTTGTCCATTGGGTTGCCATTGGCGGATACCGCGGTTGTGCAATGTGGTCTGTCATTACTCAAGTTATCGATAGCCTCTGTGGACAGCACAGAGTTGTCTGCACTGTTGTTAAGCCCGTACCTGATAGCCGCAAACAGTGAAGCGCGACGACGTGAACAGATGGATCGGCGGTTACGGGAAGAGCGCGTTCGAAGCCTGGATTTATCCGGCCTGCTGCAACACCTCTACAGTGGCAGCAGGCTCGCTGGTGCACTGAAGCGGCTATTGAAGACGCGCACCCGCAAGAGTGCGACGCTGGGCGAGTGGGCAACGCGTTTCAGTCAATGGCTAAGCCTGTTCGGCTGGCCGGGCAAGGGAATGGAGAGTGAGGAGTATCAGGCCGTTACCGTGTG
>CALLPU010000387.1 GCA_938016235.1 uncultured Granulosicoccus sp.
ATCTCATCTGCCGATCTGCCCACGAATCGCGAACTGGCGGACTTACTGAACTGGAGCATGTCAAAGCTGGTACGCAAGCTTGATCATCTTTGTGTAAAACTTGATCGTGCTGGTGTATCGGGTCTTGTGCCGTCACCGCAGAGAAGTGCTACTGACAGGCGTGTGGTTCTGGCCAACATGGCGGTTGAAAATGGCCTTGTCCGTTCACGTGTGACACAAGAGGCCACCCTGGAAAGACAGACGCGCTCAATTGATGATCAGTGAGACACCCCACTCACTGGAGGGTGTCTGCACCAGTCAAAACCTACTGTGTCAACTACTGTGCGCTGTAGGGGTACTCTGCATACAAATTCTTGCGTGGTATCAATCGTCGCCTGTCACCCTGCTTTCGCCATCCCAGCTGCAGCTTCGACAAACCCTTGCCCTGATAGTATTGAACAGCAATCGCGTACGCTTTATCGGCTTCGAGTGTCACCTCAGCCTGATCAATCATGGGAGCATGATCGGTCCAGTTATCAATGATCAACACGCCATCCAGATAGACCCTGACACCATCGTCTGAACGGGTCCACAGTTGAATGGTTTCACTATCATCAGCCACCAGATAGCCCGACCACTCGATGGATACATCATCCGGATCTGTCAGATTCGATCTGCGCGGAATGTACCGGTTCAAATCAATATTGATAGGACCGTCACGACGCTGACCCACCTGAATACCATAGTAGGGGTCATCAAAATACCGACCCAGCAGGCCACGCCCCTTGGCGCGCGGCAAAGGCGGGTCCACAGGGTCCACTACCGGTGGTTCAACAGGCGGTGTATCAACTGGCGTACACCAGGCAGCATCTTCAGGGGACTGCATACGTTTACCACCTGGGCAGAGCTGCTCATAAAGCCTTGCAGCAGCAACCTTTGGCGCACCGTTTTGCGGTTTGTCGTACTGCGGCCTCAGCTTCAGAGCCGGGCCCGGATAGGGATTTTCAGGGTCAGGGCCATTGTCACTGAGAAATCCCATACCACACCCCGACGGTACGCCATCCACTTTATAGTTGGTACAGTTGTCCAGCCACTGCTGGTTGATCTGCTCATGCCATCCACCCCACCAGTCGGCATGCAGACGCGTACCGGGCACAGTATCAATCTCCAGCGTTTTGCGATTGACATCAGACGACAAATACCATCCCTGCGTGTTTTCCCCTTCTTCCACCTGGTATTGAATGATGTACTCGATGTTGGGCGTGGTAATCCAACCCGCACACTCACTGATATACCAATCGCCTTCAAGGCTGACACGCCAGTTATCAGTATTGGATGGATCTTTTCCGTTCCAGCAGTTGGGAAACTTCACGTGCAGCTCAATCGTTTTCATGAATACATCACCACCCGGGCAATTGGGTATAACGTTTGCCTGAGGCTGCCGCCCACCACGAAACTGATCAGCACACTGGTATGCATCCTCAAATGCCACACCACCCTGGCTGGCGGGAACTGTGTGCAGGTTCTGTTTGGCAATGATCGCAGCACCCGGTGGATAGACTACAGAGCGCCCGAGCGCGCGGTTATAGCCTTTGTAATACACGATGGCGCGCATGGGGATTCTGACGTTTCCGTCGTTGTCGAACAACGCCGGCATCCAGTACGCCGTACGATTCAGCTCCTGACCGTTGCAGGTGCTTGAACCAGAATTGATCAAAGTATCGTAGGTAGAGTACGCATTGACATCGGTATTCCCCCAGAACATGTGCAGATGAGAAGCGCCGGGTTTTCCCGGATAAACCAGCGGATCATCATAGGCAAAATGCGAGAACTCACATGAGATGCGAAACTGACCACCAGAGACATCCGGTGAGGCTTTCTCCGGCGTGCTGCCCGGCGCCTCCTTGCCTGCCCAGTAAGGAGGTGAATTCAGATCCAGACCACTACTGAGATAATCACTTCGTGGCCCGAGATGGTTGGAGATAACCAGGTCTCGTTGTGCAGTATCACGCCACGGACTGTTGTCATGATTCGTGTTACGCGGTGATGCCGACTGAATCATCTGCAGATTGCTGCTGTAGTCTGTCGGCAACTGCTGTGCCAGGGAATGAGACGTAGGCAGCACACTGATCAAAGCAGTGGTCGCAACAACCAGCAGCGGGTGCACGACGCGTTGTCTGCTACCGGAATGGCGAACAGTCGCACCTCCGGATGCAGCGTATCGAATAGGCCTCATGGTTCTTTGACTCCATAGTGTCTGAAACGGTGACATGCACGCTCACCACACTATCGGTGCGCAGACACATCGCGAATCAGAACAGTAGCTGAGACACTCACCGCCAGTCATCGGGTAGCACTACCCGGTTTTCCTGCTTGTAACGCGCTCTACAGGGGATCAAGCTATGTGGCTAATCCCGCACCGTTTCGACTGAGCCCCGTACAATGCGCAGAGAACCCGTAAACATGGCGTCAGTCGCGCGAATCCACACCATCATGCCAGCTACCCAGCCCTCAGTTCCCAGTTCCTTCATACACACTCTGCAAGCTCAGCTAGAGGGCCACAGTGACTTCTCTGAAGCCGGTATAGCGCTGTACACCAGTGACGCTTCCAACTATCGGCAGGTCCCGCTCGGTGTGGTGTACCCACAGTCTGCAACGGACATCGTGACCACCAGCCAACTCTGTCGGCAATACCAGCTGCCGCTTCTCATGCGCGGCGGAGGCACCTCTCAAAACGGGCAGTGTGTCAATGAAGCTATTGTCATGGATTGCTCGCGCCACCTGGATCAGGTTCTGGATATCAGCGTTGATGAGCGTACCGCGCTGATCCAGCCAGGTATCGTCTGTGACAGCCTGAAAGCTGCTGCTGAAGTCCATGGGCTGACCTTTGGCCCCGATCCAGCCACTCACAGCCGATGCACTCTGGGTGGCATGATTGGCAATAATTCCTGCGGGCCACGCTCCATGCTGGCAGGCAAAACCGTGGAAAATGTACTGGAACTGGAAGTACTCACCAGCGATGGAGCACAGTTCTGGGTGGGCCCCACCACCGACAAAGAGCTTGAGACAATCCTTGCGCGAAACGACAGACAGGCCGAAATCTATACGGAGCTGGTGGCGTTAAGGAACGAGTACGCCGATGAAATCCGACAGCGCTATCCCACGATAAAACGACGCGTATCCGGCTATAACCTGGATCAACTGTTACCAGAGAACCACTTCAACGTGGCACGAGCGCTGGTAGGTTCAGAAGGCACCTGCGTTTCAATACTGCAAGCCCGGGTCAGATTGATTGAAAAGCCCTTGTACACGCGACTCGTGGTTCTGGGGTTTGCCGATGTGTTTACCGCTGGTGATGCTGTCGGCGACATCATGCCTTTTTCACCCACCGCCATGGAAGGTCTTGACTGGGGTATTGT
>CALLPU010000388.1 GCA_938016235.1 uncultured Granulosicoccus sp.
CTCTGTCTGGCTGCAGAGGCGGATACGTTTATTGCACCGCAAAGCGGTTGTTTCAGAATTTTCGAGCAATATCAGAGCGACACCAAGGCCTTTCAAGTATGCGGTCTGTCCACCGGTTTTCTTGAAAACTACAGCCATGCCAGGCTGATCAGTTCCAGCAGTGCGGCGAAAGAAATCTGGCCGCAGGTTCTCCGCTGGTTGGGTAAGGCAGATAGCCAGTCGTCAGAACTGACGTCATAACCCAAGTGCCGCGCAATTGCCTGCCTGCACCACAGTGGCGCAAGGTAATTTGAAGTAGGGTTTCCTATCTGACACGTATCGACGTGATTCTTTAGATTACAAAAACGTGAGGCGCGCTGTGCTGGCGGATGGAATGGGAGTCTATCTGCTGCAGTGCTTACTCACGCTGCTGCGACATGCCAATCGTGCCAGCGATCGATTACTGTCGTATCCGGGGTAAGTAAGCCCAGGAAGATAAATGGAATTGGCTGCAATGCAGTGTCTGCGGTAAGAATGGATTCTTGCCGCAGGTTTAAAGGCCTGTTTTCAGAACAAGTTTTGGTTTTAAGTTAGCACAATCATGCATGCACATGTTGAAAGACAGGTTTATTAGAGCCGTTGCGTGAACGGCAGGTGGCTGGTTACAAGGAGTGTTGAGATTTGAGAACACCATGCACACACGCGGCATCGCAATCTGATAGATTTTTCACGTTAATTCACAGTTGCCGGCAAATCACCTCCAAGATTGTGGGGGTGGCGTGGGTTCGGCGCGCTCATGGTTACGTCCACGAGGTTGTATGCAAATCAGCACCGCCACAGGACGAGAAATGACTCGATCTGCCAGTTTCTCAACCTTTGTTGAAGATCTGTACGCATCAAAGACGTTTGAGGAAGCTTTTGATACCTTCGAGAAAAAAGCGCAAGTCCTGGGTTACGAGAGCGTGCTCTACACGTACATCCCCAAGGTCCTGATCGAGTCAGATTTTGCGGTGAAGCCGGTGTACAAGGTGTCCCACGATTACAGCCCCGGGTTTTTGAAACACTACGAAGATGCACGTTTTGACAAGCATGACCCTCTGATTCGGGCTGTGGATGCCGGGGTTAATGAGCCCATTGACTGGTGGGGTGACGTCTGCAAGGCATTCATGAACGGTGAGAGAGCCAGTAACGAGGTCATTGACACGTCCAGGCAATACGGCATTAAAAGCGGTTTGACGTTGCCATTGCTATCGGGAAAAAGCGGTATAGCGGGGGCCAGCTTCATCAATACTGAATCTGGGAACCTGAACGGTTCAAACAACCCGAACGTGGCCGACCTGGTACTCTGCACGCGCCTGTTTCATGGCCTCGTGCAGTCAAACGCCTGCTACAAGGGCGAATTTGTCAAAACGTTGATTGATGCCCTGAGCCAGACAGAAAAGCGTTTCCTGGCCGGGTTGGCGCGCGGCCAGGCCCCTTCCGAAATAGCCTACGACCTGAAAACCAGTGAGCGCTATCTTGAGCAGGTCATGCTGAAAATTCGTCGTAAATTCTCCGGCGTCAGCCCAACCGAGAGTCCAACCATCAACCGAAATCAGCTGCTCTATTATGCAGGATTGTTGGACATACTGGAGCATGTGGACTAGACGTCTGCGCGGCGTAACCTTCTCCAATCGGGCCTTCTCGCAGTCGGTAGATTCTGCCGAGCAAACTCCCAGGGCTGATTAAGCCGGGTGTATCCTGCACACTGGCTGGCGCTTCCGCCTGCGACACACTACGCTACACCCACGCAGGTCGGATTCGAGAATAAACGATGGAAAACACCGCTGACGTCATTGTGATAGGTGCGGGGGTGATTGGCGCTGCCGTCGCGTTTGAACTGTCAAAGGCTGGTTACAAGACGTTGTCTGTTGATCGCAATCGGCAAGTGGGGCATGGATCCACAGCCGGTTCCTGTGCGTGTATTCGCATGCACTATTCCACCTTCGATGGCACTGCGCTGGCGTGGGAAGGATTCCACTATTGGCGTGACTGGTCAGACTACTTGGAGTTAACGCAAGATCGCGCCTTGTCGCGATTTGTTCAGACGGGCTGCCTTGTGATGAAATCGGAGGCTAACGGGAATCTGGAGCGGCACAAAGAGAATAGTCGACGATTGAATTGCCCGCACGAGGACTGGTCAGCTGAGCGAATCGTTGAACAACTGCCTATCTATAATCTGGAAAGCTTCTCCCCGGCCCGCGCGGCGGATGATCCTGCTTTTGGCCAGACGAACGGTGCATTCGTTCCTGGCGGAGTCTACTGGCCTAACGGTGGATATGTCACCGATCCTGCCTTGTCAGCGCAAAATCTGGCTGAGGCTGCCGCGCAACACGGTGCTGATGTTCGCCTGGGGGTTGAAGTTCAGGACATCCTGACATCTGCAGGGCGCGTGAGTGGTGTCAGTCTGACAACGGGCGAAAAGCTTTTTGCACCGATAGTGGTAAACGTGGCGGGCCCCGCATCATCCAGAATCAACAAGATGGCAGACGTGCTTGGAGACATGACGATAACCACGCGAGCGCTTCGACAAGAGGTGGTACACGTACCCGCGCCACCCGGTTTCGATTTTGAAACCAATGGGCTGATGGTGTCTGACAGTGATATCGCCTTGTATTGTCGTCCCGAACACGGCAACCATATTCTGATCGGCAGCGAAGATCCAGAGTGCGATCCGCATCAGTGGATAGACGACGACACGCAATACAATCGGGAATTCACGGAACAATGGACCACACAGGCCATGCGCTATGGACAACGTGTGCCTACGTTGGGTATTCCGCAGCAGAGCCGTGGCATCGTTGATCTCTACGATGCCTCCACCGATTGGCTACCCATCTACGATAAGTCGAGTTTGCCCGGTTTCTACATGGCCTGTGGCTCGAGTGGTAATCAATACAAGAATGCACCGATTGCAGGAAAGATGATGGCATCACTGATTCAGCATTGTGAGGCTGGCCATGAGCATGATGACGATCCGTTGCAATTCACCTTGCCGTATATCGGTCATACCGTTGATGTGGGTTTTTACTCGCGCAAGCGTCCCATCAACATGGAGTCCAGTTTTTCAGTCATTGGCTAGTGGGCATGTGGTTCAGACTATTCACGGTTTTTTGATTCCATGGTCAATCGAAATTGCACGGCATCCAGCGTTCTGTCGATATCAACGTCCTGCCAGCATACTGGATGGTTGACTGGTATATCTCGTTTCAGCGCCACGTGATGAGCCAGCCCGATAGGCAGACCTCCAAGACGCATTGAGGCTTGAGCGGGGTAGAGCTTGCCCCAGACGGTATGTCCGCCCTCGCCATCGAGCATCTCTCCCTGTTGCAGATCCCGTTTGGCCGTTGCAACAACGTCAGCATGAAATCCTGTCGTGCTTCCGGTTGGCGTATTCAACAGTGCAGCAGACAGGATGGACAGGTTCAGTTCCAGGCCAATCAGGTGAAACGGCTTGTACATCGCTGAGTACCTTCCACTGGCATCTGTATTCATGCCGTACTGTCGAAAGCAATCGGCTGAATAGTGGTTCGGTGCTTCGATAACGACGTAAACGCCCCAGCGAAGGTCCTTGTGTACGGGCCGACCATCGCGTTCCAGCGAAGACACCACCTCAACCTGACCTCTGGATTGTAGTGTGCCGCCTTCATCTGACGGGCGAAGGACGTGAGCCAGGTCGTCCATGCCGGCAGGTGGAAATTGCAGGCCATCGGTTGGTGCGGCCAGGCCGGTTGCATTGGCAATTGCGGCCATCTCCAATGCTGATTTGGTACCGTCGAGAAAGCTGTTGAACATCTGACTGTTCATACCGGCCTCTGCCGCTTCGGAAGCACTCAAGCCATAGTGATCCCATACCGTATCGGGTGTTGAGTGATGATAAGAGGGTAGGTATTTTGTTCCTTTGCCGGCTGCCACTACCTCAAATCCGGCGGATCTTGCCCACTCCACCAGCTCGCAGGTCAGGGCTGGCTGATCTCCGTAGGCCATGGAGTACACAACACCAGCGCTGCTGGCCTCTTGTGCCAGCAGTGCTCCTGCCAACACATCTGCTTCGACGTTGACCATGACAATATGCAGCCCATTTCGAATGGCTGATCGCGCATGGCGTATTCCGACGATCGGGTTTCCTGTGGCTTCTACCACAACGTCAATGCCACCTTGTTGCAACAAATCCAGCGCATCATCAGTGAAACGCGTGGCCTGTATCCGCTCTTCAGACCATCCAACGGTTCTACATGTCTGCTGAGCTGAAGCCGGATTCAGATCAGCGATGACGGAGACCGTCAAGCCGGGCGTTGTTGGCACTTGTGATAAAAACATGCTGCCAAATTTGCCCGCGCCAATCAAACCCACTCGAACGGGATTCTGCGCGGATGCTCTTTGCTTGAGTTGTTGATGCAGATACATGACGCTCTGTGTCGTGAAACCTATAAAACGTTCTTTTCAGGACTGCAGCATGAACGCTTTATAGGTTTCACCTAAGTAGCATACAACTGCCGTTACGCTATGGCCACTCGAATTTGTGCCGGATTTGCAGGCGTAGCCACTGCGATGAAACCCCGGTCAGTCGGATAGCTGTCAACGGTAGCAACTGTTCGACATTCTCAAGATTAATGCACTGGATGGGTTCTGTTCTTGCGCCACTAGTGAAATAATTGCGCGCGTCAATACAGGGGAGCGGAACAGCGAAAATGACCATGGTCAAACTGGGCCTGATAGGAGCTGGTGTGATTGGGCGTCGTCATCTGAGTGCGATAGAACGCTCAACGGCTGACGTACAACTGGTCGGCATTGCCGATGCAACACCCGCAGCAGCTTCTTTGGCTGCAGAGGCAGGTGTGCCATTTTATGCCGACGCAGCACACATGTTGGCAGAACTGGCGTTGGACGGTGTTGTGGTTGCTACACCCACTGAGCACCACGTGCAGCCGACTCTGCAGGCACTTGATGCTGGCGTTCATGTGCTGGTTGAAAAACCGATAACACCATCGGTTGAGCAGGCTGAGGCTATCATCGATGCTGCAAAGCTCAACGACAGGCATGTCCTTGTCGGGCATCATCGGCGGTACTACCAGCAGTTGGGAAAAGCCAGAGAGCTTGTTCAAGATGGTTCTCTGGGTACGCTATTGAGCGTCTCCGGGCAATGGAACATGCGCAAGCATGACAGCTACTTTGAACCAGCGTGGCGACACAAGTGGGAAGCGGGCCCGGTGCTGACCAATCTGATTCATGACATGGATGCGCTGAGGTTTATCTGTGGTGATGTTGAAGCGATCAGCGCAGAAACCAGCCATGCCTGCAGGGGATTTGAGAAAGAGGATGTAGCGGCCTTGATTCTGCGCTTTACCTCCGGTGCGCTGGGTACTTTCATACTATCTGATCAGGCCACCTCACCATGGAGTTGGGAATACGCGACGGGTGAAACATCGTTCTTTCCGAAGACCGGTCAGAACGCCGTGCGATTCATGGGTACTGAAGCGGCGCTTGAGTTTCCCAATCTGGTGCTATGGCATCACAACGGTGAGCAGGCAGACTGGAATCATGCGTTGCATCAGCGCTCGATACCCATGGCGCTGGCAGATGCATTCAAGGCCCAGATTGATCACTTCTGTGACGTTATCAGGGGAGAGGCGACGCCACTGATATCAGCAGGCGATGCCACGGATAGCCTACGGGCCACACTGGCTGTATTGCAGGCCGCGAAGAGTGGCCAGCGCGTTCTTGTTTAGCGCAAAGCCCTGTCACACCGCGTTACACGTGAACGGCGTGATGCCACGCTGTATCAGGGTGTTCGGTGGAGCCGTGCGGGTGAGTGGCACTGGAAACGCAGGTGTTCGGTGAGTGAATCTGAAAAAGCCGGGTTGTAAACAGTTGTGTCAGGTTATTGCAGAGAACACACGTACAGGGTGGTTCACTTGCTCAGAACCTGCTCTTGAAGTACTTTACGATAGACGTGGGCGCATCGCATACGCGATGCGTCTGTCGCTGACGTCTCGGATACAACAGTTCCCTGAATACAGCATAGGTATACAGCCTGACGAAAAGGATTCTTAACCCTTTAGGAGAGCTTCATGGAAGCACGATCTCTGTTTGCAGTAGTGGCACTGATTTTCCTGTTGTGGATGATTCGCACCTGGATCAAGTGGGATCTTCAGTCCAGGCGCGCCAGAAAGTCCCGTGAGCAGCTTCGCAGCCGATTGTCCAACTCTGCCTTTGTCGAGCGTGTTCGGCCCGCCGTACAGGTTGCACACCCCTCACAGGATCGTATTGCAGTGCAGCATGCCCAGGGTCAGAGTGCTGACAATGATCGCGAGGAGATTCGCAGGCTTGAGGCCAGATTGGCGCAGATGCACAAAGAACTTGAACATTCCCGGACTCAGTTGAGTCAGTTGAGCCTGCAAAATTCTTCAGCCAGTCGCGGTGAGCTCAAGCTGGGTACCACGGTTGATAAGCTGACAGCGCAGCTGAAGGCGCAGGAGCAGCAAATACAACGTCAGGTCCATGCCGTTGAGCAAATGGACAAATTGAAAAAACAGATGTTTGACAAGCATCGCGAGCTTGAACAGATCAAGCAGACCAATGCGCGAACCGAAGAGACATTGATTCAATTCCGAAGTGGAGCGCAGAAAGCGGCTTTGCTTGAACAGAAGCTGTCTTCACAATTACTGCATAACGAGCGGCTTGATAATGAATTAGCCCGATTGCGGAACGAGATACGAAACAGGGACAGCAAGATCCAGCAGCTGCAGAAAAATCCGGCAAGCGCCAAGGTCCGCAATGACGAAACGGGTGTCAATGTGGCTGCAGTAACGGCCAGGAAAGAGAAACTGAGACTGGCGGTCAAGGAGGTAGAGGCAGCGGCGGCACAAGCAGGTCAGAGCGATCTTGAACTTCGTCGTTTGAAGAGCGAGCTGGAGGCTCTTTCGGTCGACAGCCCAGATAGCTCCAAACGTATCGCAGACATGCAGCAACGCCTGCATGAGCTTCGATCAGCCTTGTCCGAACAAAACTCGACAACACCACAGGGCGAACTACCGCTTACCGGTCAGCCAGATTCGCAACATGAAGGTCGTACCGAACCCTTGTACAAGGCACCTGACTACCAGGACGATTTAAAGAAAATCAAAGGCATCGGGCCCGTGATGGAACGCACCCTTAATGAATTGGGTGTAACGACGTTTGCCCAGTTGGCAAATTTTGATCAGCAGGATATCGATAGAGTATCGGCGGCAATCGATGCTTTTCCCGGTCGAATACAACGAGACGATTGGGTGGGTAAGGCAAAGCTTCAGCAGCGTCAGAAGTACGGTGAGTCGGCGTAACAGCGAGCGTGTGTGCAGCGACAGACGCATCAGCACCCACGTCCCACTAGCGACGAGAAAACTCAAAACTGATGCCACCCCAGGTTATTCGTGCGTTTCGATCAGCTTGCAATCCAGCAGATCGGTCGCGTATGAATACTTCAGCGCGCAGGCCGTCACCAAATTGCACTGACAAGCCAGCCCAGTATTCATACAGGATGTTCTGTAGATCACTGGCGCGATAAACAACATCGCTATCGCGAAATTGCCCCTGTAGTAGTGCGCTATAGGCGCGGTATCGTGCGCTTGTGCCTACATAGGCGTATACCTCTGATAATGGAGACGCATAAGCCAGAGAGCCAGGAGTTGGGCGTGTCGTGTATTCCGACTGATGTGGATTAAATGTCCACCAGGGTTTCCTGATTAGCCCGAAGCGCGCATTCAAGCCTACTGACACATCGGTGGTGAATCCGACGCTGGCTCGGGCGGTTGCGTTCATATCAAAATCGGGTCTGCCCACTTGCCGAGTGCTCAGAATCTTTCTTTGCAGGCCAAGTGTATAGCGCGCTGTGGGTTCTCCACCTGCCGAAATCTGATGCTCCCATCCACGAGGAATCTCACTGCCGGTGGTGCGGTGAATGGCCTGGTGAAGATTCTCGGCAACGGGGAGTCCCAGCAAGCCCAGTGTCAGCTCCGAGGACAGTGCAACATCTCCCGTTTTCAATACCGTCTGCTGTGCACTCGTCAGAAAGAAAAGGCTGGCGTAAGGATGCTCATCGTGCAGCGGCTCACTGGATGTAATGTTGGCGGGTGAGAACAGGGCAACACCGAATTCAGTCACACGAACTCTCAACGAGTAGCTTCCACGAGTACTACCGGGTAGGCGAAGTTGGCGACCAACAGCCTGACGTATGCGGTCTGTGCTCAAGGGAAACCGGCGAGCATGCTTGCCGGACAACGTGACCGCAAAGCCACCCGTATAGTCCTGGTCTCGATCACTAGAGACCAGCAAATCGTTATCAAGGTGCAGCGACCACCCTCCAAGGTTGTCGTAATCCTGTGTTGAAGATTGAGCTGATGCCATGCTGGTGACAGCCAGATTCAAGCTTGCTACCAGCATTAGCATCAGAATGCGGTGAATGGCGGTTGCCGATGACATGCGCGTGTACCCGATCTATCGTTGGGTACGAGTATTGGCAGGGCACTATTCCAGCGCTTGTCCGAGTCTTTACGAATAGTTAAGTTGGATTCCCAGAGGCCAGTACCCGCATGGCGTCGGTGCCGAGGCGCTCACACTTGTTGGCGCGAACGCGCAGTGGGTGGCGCAATTCAAGTTCTGGTGGTGGATCGGCTCAATCCAGCGATATCAGAGAATTACTAATGGCAATGGCGACTGCTTGTGTCCGATTGGCTGCGTTCAGTTTCGCCATGGCTTTTCGTAAATGAAAAACCACTGTTGATTCTGATACCCCCAGGATGATCGAGATTTCCCAGGAGGTCTTGCCTCGTGCGGACCACTCCAGACAATGGGTCTCGCGATCGGACAGATAGATCGGGGTATGAGTGTCGGTAGTGGATTGGCTATGCAGGTTACGAATGCTGTCTCGTTGCACAAGATAGGGAGGACATTCGGGCGTGCCAATGCAAGGCGCATAGGGTGAATCAGGCAGGTTGAGTGCCGTCAGCTGTTCCATAAGCCTTGCTGCGTTTTTTCCCCATTCCAGCAGAGGCATGTGAATGGAGGTCAGCCGCGGTCGGCAAAAACCCGCCAATACCTGGTCGTCGTAGCCAATAACGGACAAGTCATTCGGAATATTGATGCCGTGTTCGTAACAAACGGAAAGCGCTCCGATTGCCATGGCGTCGTTTTGAAAAAATATGGCGGAAAAATCTCCCAGTTTTGGCATCAGCTGATTCATGGCGGCTGTGCCCCCTGATTCATGAAAATTGCCGTTAACCGTCAGTTGCTCCGAGAGCTCAACGCCATGTCGTCGTAATTCTGACACAAAGCCGCGTGAGCGCATTTGCGTATCGACGCGATCGTCGGGTCCGGTGACCATGGCAATTTTACGATGTCCGTTTTCAACCAGACATCGTGCGGCGAGCTCTCCGCCAAGTTCATTGTTAGAGTAGACGCAGCGGTTTTTCAATCCGGGGAGGCACCTGCCAAGAATAACAGTGCTTTTGTGTGCTGTCGCCAGGGCGTGCAGTTCATCGTCCTTTAGCAATTCTGAAAACAGTATGACGCCGTCGCATCCGTTGTTGACCAGCGCGTCAAAAGCGCTGGTCTCGCCATGAGCTGTGCCATGACTGGAACGAACGGTGGCATCAAGACCATGCAGGCTCAACTGCTTGACGGTGGAGTCGATCAACGCGCTGTAGAAGGGCTGTTCGAAGCGACGGATGACGATGCCGATCTGTCTGCGAGCTGCGTCTGCTCCGCGCTGCAGGTAGCTGTTAACCCGACGCGCAGGTACGCCGCTTCGGGCTTTCGCCGTAATCTCGGGTGCCGGTATGTTCGATACGGTGGACATCTAGTGACTCCATCCGGAGAGGTAATTTCTCAGGGTATTCTGGGTTCGCACATCTCCGGCCAAGGCTCAGCGGCCTCCCGTTAGCTCTGCATTTGCATAAATAATGTATACATTAAACCATACTTATCATTGTCGATCGTGATGTACAGTCTATTAAACTCGTCGGCAAGACATCGGCCTCGGTGCAGGGACTGTAAGCCACTCCTGCTGTCTGGTAAACCTGAAAGTCATGGGCGCCAGCTATTCAAAGCCTTCCACGATCAGGAAGTTTGAATCGGCGTACTGGTTTCTCAAGGCCTTTGCAACCTGGTATTCCTCACTGTTATAGGCGGCAATGGCTGTCTCATAATCCTTGAATTCCACAACGACATTACGCGGGTGCGTGCTGCCCTCCATGCCCTGGCACCGACCACCACGAACCACAAATCTGGCACCGTATTTTTCATAAACCGGCGCACCTGCTTTCAGGTATTCGGGGTAATGTTCTTCGTCGGTCACAGTGACATTGGCAATCCAGTAGCCTTTGGCCATGGAGAATTTCCTCCGGTAAAAATCGTTAGTGCAAGAACAATCTGATGCTGAATGATTGTCTTGGCGGTTTGGTTATGCCTGCGCACACAGCGTTTGCATAACGCTTTTTGGTGAGTGGCTCCTGATGATGCCACAACAGACCTGCTGATAGTCGGAAGAGCCATACCTCACTTACACAGGTGGCAAACAAGGTTACAGTATGATTTCACCTGTAAAACAGTATTACGCCGTTTGCGGCATCTATCCTCCAATCACCTGAACACATGAAACTTTCAAGCGGCCGAGATCATCTGGCTATACCCGGTCCTTCTGTTATTCCGGATCGTGTACTTAGAGCCATGCACCGTGCATCGCCAAACATCTATGCCGGTGATCTCGTGGAGACAACCGCCACCGTTATACGCGATCTTAAAGCTATGGCGGGCTGCTCGGGCGATGTTGCGATTTATCACGGTAACGGGCATGCGACCTGGGAAGCAAGCGTGTGCAACTTACTGAGTCGAGGGGACAAAGTGCTGATACTGGTAACCGGGCGCTTTGGGGACGGATGGTCGAAGATGGCTGAGGGATTGGGCGTGGGGGTGGAGAAACTGACTTTCGGTAAGGAGCTGCCAGTAGACTGCGCAGCGGTGATGAGAGTGCTGGCAGACGATACATCACACGACATTAAAGCGGTGATGACGGTTCAGACCGATACGGCGTCGTCGTCCAGTAACGATATTCCAGCTATACGGCAAGCCATGAATGAAGCAGGGCACCCGGCATTGCTGGTGGTAGATGCCATTGCCTCATTCGGTTGTGAGCCCTTTTTCATGGATGAGTGGGGAGTCGATATGTTGTTGACAGCCAGTCAGAAAGGGCTCATGACAACGCCGGGACTCGGGTTGTTGTTTGTTGGTGAGCGTGCGTGGTCAGCACATGCCGCAGCTGCGCTGAATACGCCCTACTGGGATATGCTGCCGCGAACCAGACCCGCCATGTTTCCGGATCATTTTTGTGGAACTCCACCCACTCATTTGTTATACGGATTACGCGAAGCGTTAGACATGCTCATGGAAGAGGGGCTCCCCGCCGTATGGCAGCGACACGAAGCCTTGTCCCGGTGCGTCTGGTGTGCGGTTGATGCATGGGGAGCGAAAGGTCTTTTCCGATGCAATATAGCCAACCCGGCACACAGATCAAGAGCGGTAACGGCCGTGAGAACGGCTCCTGGAGATGCGGTCCGGCTGCGCAGCTGGTGTGAGCAGGAGACTGGCGTTGTGCTGGGCATTGGCCTTGGCAGCGATGCTTCAGCGTTACCGCGGGATGATCTGTTCAGAATTGGCCATATGGGGCATCTAAACCCCGCTATGCTGCTGGGTACGCTGGGTTGTATCGATGCGGGCCTGAAAAGTCTGGGTATTGAGCACGGTAGCCATGCGATGACGGCAGCCACTCAATCGATAAGCGATTCACTTCTTGCGCGTTGAGTGTCTTCGCGTTGAGTGCGTAGCCCTACAATGTGCGGCATCGAAGCCAGACTGCCCGTGCTCATTGATTGACGGGCGAGGTCGTTGAGCGCCTGAGCACACCAACCCGGTGCGTAGCTCCCACAACCATCGTTTATTCCAGTGTTGATTCACTGTATACGGGGTGCGTTTGTTCAAGCGGGCGACATTCGCCTTTCATGCGTAAGATCCCGTGTTCAGACCATTCACGGGTGACTGCCTCTTTCATTATTTGCAGCTCGTTCATGCAACTGTCCAGAGATTTATGCTGGGCAGGATCAACGATTTCCCCCGCACCAGAAAATGCAGTCAGAATCAGTAAGTAGGCTGTATACACGAATGAGAACCTCTCAGAATTCAGGAGTGAATCCGAGACTATTCAAGTGCGCTAAGCAGTGGTGCTATCGAGTCTGTTGACCCATAAGCTCAAGCGTTGATATCTCGGCACTGCTATCAGTTGTGCAATCTGAGTACCAACGGGACTGTTTGCGCGGTTAGTTACCGCTATGTTGCGCCAATCAGTATGGTTTCCTACCTCTACACACGAAATCCACCGCTCTGGACGGGTTCAGCCTGCCTGAGCGTTTCCTTGGCGTCGAGTGAGCTGAGCGATCGTAGTGAGGCGATGCCCTTTTGCAAGATGTTGAGTCCGGAAAGATGCCTGGCAGGATTGTCTGGTTCTCCCAGGTGGCTGATCAAGGACTGGCGTCGCTTCTGGTGAGCAGGGCCGTACTTGTAATGTGAAAGCGCGCAACACCGCACAGCATAGGAAAAGTTGGCATTGTGAGCTAGTGCCTGTTGATTCAGGGAGATAGTCACTGTCGATCGCGGCTCCTGATCGTGAGTGCCGTGGCGTACAGGCTGAGGCTTCAACGCGCTTGCTTGATGCAGGTGCTCGTCATGCTGAATTTTCAACGTGTTGAAGATCTCCAGGGTATTGCGCGCATACATCAGAATGGCTTGTTCGTCGGCTGAACCGCCTGCCTGCAGCACTGTCTCAACGTCTGCATCAGTAGCCTCGTGGAGTAACCGTAAAACACCGGGGCGTGTTCTGACATGGTTGCGTTCAAGTAGCTGGGTAAGTGCCAGCTCTTTGTGCCAGCAGATCTTGTCAGCCAGACCGCAGGTTACTCTGATGCCTTCATGGTGCTCTGCGAACCACGCGACCCGATGTCTCTCGCCTGCAATTTTGCTCAATCTTTCGTAGGTGTTAGCTTGCCAATGCCAACGCAAACCCAGCGTTGAAAAAGCAATGTTGAAAGCGCGCCGTTGCAGGCTCTCTACGTCAATCACCGTATTTAAAGAACCAAAGAGTAACGTCTGCATGTCGTCGTCCTCGTGATCTAGTCGTTCTTCCTCCAAGGAAGATAGTGTCGTTTCATTAGCCAGCAGTGAAGTGAACGGTTGTTATTTTTGCCTGTTGGCAAATCCGATAGCGAGCACCGTACAACCTTCACTGAGCTATTTCCTGCTCGTAGAGTTACTCGAACATTGCTGAATTCGTGCGAAGTGCAATGACACCGGTGTTGTCAATTATCAAGGCGGGAGTTACGCGGCAGTCTTAGCGGTATCAATCAGTTTTACTGCGAATGTTCGGCGAGCCATTTTGCATGCGTAATCATTGATATCTGATTGATTCATTTCCAGGTAACGTGCTGCTGATCAAGGACTTTGCCGAGCATGCCGTTATGTTGGTTGGAAGAACTCGGCAGGCGCTACGGATCGAGCACATTCGTAACCCGTGATCGCCTGGCACTACGTTAGTACTTGGGGAGAGTCTGTGTTTGATGCTGAGCAGAGCCGCTTGAGTGCAAACGGAGCGCACAATGGCAGAGGATAAACATCACTCAGATACCGCTGTCTCAACGGTTCTGGTTGTAGATGATGACGAAATGACACGCCTGCTGGCCGAGGAATTTCTATCGCAGGCAGGGTTTCAAGTGGTCTCTGCAGACGGCGCAGATCAGGCGCTGGCATGTTTCCCATCCATTCAGCCCGATATAGTGTTACTTGATGTGGAGATGCCTGAAGTCGATGGCTATACCACTTGCCAGTCGTTGAGGGAAATGCCACTGGGTGGATCCGTTCCCATTCTCATGCTCACCGGATTAAACGATGCCGCGTCTATCGACCTGGCATTCAAGGCGGGCGCAACGGACTTCACCAGTAAGCCTGTTAACTGGTCATTGCTGGTGCATCGTGTCAGGTACATGTTGCGTAGCAGCGAAGCGATGGAAGCGCTCGATCGCAACCGGGAGAGCCTGGATGTCGCGCAGCGTATTGCAGGGCTGGGAAACTGGGACTGGCAGCGTGGAACAGGAGAGCTCACGTGGTCTGACAATTTATACCGGTTGCTCGGTGTGGAACCCCGTTCTTGCACACCTTGCATTGAGACTTATCTGAATTTTGCTCCTGAAGAAGAAAGAGATGCAATTTTACAATGGGTGTTGACGACGGAGTCTTGCAATGACTCTGGGATGAAGCATCGTCTACTCATGGACGGCGGGGATGAACGGCTGGTTCAGTTACAGATTGAGGTAGAGAAAGACAGCAAAGGGAGTGTTGTCCGAAAGCACGGTGTCGTGCATGACATTACGGAACGCTTCCAGGCTGAACAGAAGATTCATCAGCTTGCCTACTACGATAGCCTGACTCGCTTACCGAACAGAGCGCTGTTTTGTGAACGTCTGGCTCGTGAGTTGGCAGCTGCGCGAAAAAATTCTACCGATGTGGCTGTCATGTTTCTTGATCTGGACAACTTCAAGCGGGTCAATGACAGTCTGGGCCATGCCTACGGCGATCTTCTCCTGCAGGAAGTGAGTGAGCGACTTCTGGAGTGTGCGCAGCAGTCTCTGACTAGTGACGCCGAAGGGCAATGCCGATGTACGGTTGCACGCATGGGAGGGGATGAGTTTACAATCATGCTGACACACCTGGATAGCCGGGGTGAGAGCAACGACTTTGCTGAACAAGTGTCCGTCGCTTTGTCGGGGGTGTATGAGCTCGATGGTAACGACTGTCACACTTCTTCGAGTATTGGCATTGCCTACTATCCTGATCATGGTCAATCGGTTGATGAGCTGCTCAAATGCGCAGATATTGCGATGTATGCTGCCAAAAAGCAGGGCAAGAGTTGTTCTCGTGAGTACGACATGGAGATGGACGCTAACAGCGTTCGCCGCTATACCATGGAAGAGAAGCTACGGCTTGCCGTTGAACTTGATGAACTGGTTTTGCACTATCAACCCCAGATGAATCTTGAGACCGGGTGTGTAGAAGGTGTTGAGGCGTTGGTTCGCTGGCACAATCCCGAACTCGGGCTGGTGTCACCGGGAGAGTTCATCCCTCTCGCGGAGGATACGGGCCTGATCATCGAGATTGGTGAGTGGGTGCTGCGCAAGGCCTGTCAACAAGCTTGCACCTGGATTGCCGAGGGTGTGGCGTTGCAGAGAATCGCTGTGAATATATCGGTGTTGGAATTCATCCGTCCGGATTTCATGTCAATGGTGCACCGAGCGCTGGCGGACTCGGGCTTGCCACCAAAGCATCTGGAGCTTGAAATCACCGAGAGCCTGTTAGCCGAGGATACTGCCAGTGCTGTGAATACCCTGCAGCGACTGAGGGCCAAGGGAATACAACTCAGCATAGATGACTTCGGCACGGGCTTCTCCAATTTGAGTCAGCTCAAGCACTTTCCCATCGACAGGCTCAAAATTGATCAATCGTTTGTCCAGGGCATGCTGACCAGTGGGCATGATGCTGCCATCGTTAAAGCGGTTCTGACAATGGCAGAGAGTATGGGTTTACGTGTGGTGGCGGAAGGCGTCGAGACAGCCGAGCAATACACATACCTTCTTGAGTGTCGCTGCAACGATATACAGGGATACTACATCAGCCGCCCTGTAACGGAAGCTAAAGTAGCTGCTATCTTTTCAAGCTACAGCGCAACCGCAACACCTCGCACAGGAACCGGCGGCTGAGTCACTAGTGGGCCGCACGACTCACTAGCGCCCTATTTTCAGGGCGTTGCGAGAGTGAGTGTCACAGAGCAGTTAGGTGAACACGTCGGGTCTACGGGGTCGCTACCGCCGCCTCCACCGCCAGCCCCCGCCGCAATGCCGCCCACCAGCAAGATTCCCAGGCCAACATACAACCAGTTCACCTTCTTGCGGGGAGCTGGTTCTGTTGGCGGTGCTGGCTGTTCCGTGACAACGGTGGGGGAGGTGGCAGGACTGTCGTCAATCAATGACCGGACCAGTGGCTCAAACGCAAATCCTTTGAGAACCAGATTGCCAGAGGCATCTTCGGCGCGAATATAGTATTCAATGGCAGTGTCGCTACCGTCGCGCAAACTGGTATCAACCGTGGCTGTGTAGTAGGAAGACTCCGCCAGCGGTTGCATTGAAATCTCGATGAAGTCAGCGTCACCCGCGTAGCGATAAAACAGGCTGACGCTGTCGAGTTCTTCGTTATCAACAACCGTGGCGACAAACGATTCTACATCGCCAAGCACACCAGACGAGATCTCTTCATGCTCGATAATGGGGGCTTCAAAATCGCTGCCAGCCGACTGAGCATGAACGATGGAGGTTAGCGTGCTGGTTAGTGCAAACCAGATGCAGAACAGGGTGGTAAGCACCGGTTTGAGGCACGATGACACGCGTCGTGATAATCGGATAATTTCCATGGCACATACAGCTCCTACGTAAAGGCAATAAAGTCAGCAGTGGTCAGTTGGAGGTACTTGATCGTTCGTCACTGTATCACTACCACTGTATCTTCGACCAATCGGACGTCCTGACCGAAGAGATCGGAATGGTCTTGAATTCTTCAGGTGGAAAGGCAATGTCGCCATTACTCCGTTTCATACGAGTCACTCGCAGTTCTGCCCTCACTGTCTGGTCGAGTCGGCTGGCCTGGATGCCTCTGAGCGTAATGTCGATACTGTCAAAACTACTGAACACATAATCGAAGTAGGCATATTTGCGTTCTGACTCCAGCGTCAGGCCCCGTAGCTGTGCGGCGTCCTTGCGGGCTATGGCTGAGCGCAAGGCGTTGAATTGTTGCAGCACCTTTGATATGTCACTATCGGTAATGGGCTGTGAAGGATCGATGTCGGGTTCTGAGGCGGTATCAGATGGCGGCAATGATGCGATCACCTCGGCTGCGCTGGCCAATGCTTCGCGTTCTTGCTGTTCTTCCAGGGCTTTTGCCACGTCCGCTTTGGCTTGCTCTCTGCGTAGCTGCTCTTGTGCGGCTGCACGTTCAGCTGCCCGCTGTGCTTGCAACAGGGCTGCTTGAGTTGCAGCGGCTTGTGCATCCTGCGCCGCTTTTTCTTCGCGAGCCAATCTGGCGGCGAGTTCAGCTTGTTTTAATCTATCTGCTTCCGCGGCTGCCACTTTGCGGGCCTCCTCCTGTAATGCGATTGCCGCCAGTTCCGCTTCTTTGACGCGCTGCTCTTCAGCTTCCCGCGCTGCTATTTGTGCTGCGTCGATGGCCGCTTGTTCTGCCTCAGCCTTTGCTTGCGCTTCTGCTTGCGCTTCTGCCTGTGCTTGTGCCTGTGCTTCTGCCTTGACTGCCGAACCCGCCAGCTGTTGGGCGTCGGCCGATTCGGGTAGCCACCGATCCTTGAACAGCATGAGAGGTACCAGCAGCAATGTCGCCAGTATCACTATGATCAGGCTGTTGCGCACCGTGTTTGACGGGGTTGTTTCTGTTGTGGCGTTTGCCTTTGCCAACGCGGTTTCACGTTGTGCGCGTTCACTGATCGACTCCCAGTCATGGTCGGGTTCAGTAGGCTGGCGTATCGCGTGGTGTGGCTGGCTTGGTGATGGACTCTGGAAATCCAGACCGTCCGGGTCTACCAGCTTTTTTCGTTGCCCCGTGTTTCGGCGGGAAGAGTCAGACGTTGGACTCGGCGCGGGATCGGGTGTGAACAGTGCCGGTGGTGAATCCGGGATATCCCGGGATGCATGTGCGAATGTTTGTGGTGCTGGCATCAGCACAGTAGCATCGTCATGGAGTAACCGGGTGCGCCAAGTCTCCAGGTCCTGCGGGCGGTCTTTTATCTTGAAGCTCAAGGCCCAGTCTATTGCCTGACAAAACGCGCTGGTAAATCCTTCGGGCGACAATGTTGCCAGCGGTGTCAGCGGGTCTGGCCGATCATTCAGCACTGCTGAACCGCGTAATGTGGAGTCAATCGGAGGATTGCCGGTGATGGCAAAGTACAGCACAGCGCCGAGTGCGTACACATCTGTCCAGGGCCCTTGCTGGTTGTCGTTGGCTTCGTTGTACTGTTCCAGTGGCGCGTACCCGACAGATACCAGCGCGGTGAGTGCTTGCGTCTGCGCGCCGGTGGCTAGCCTGGCTGATCCGAAATCAAGAAGTACCGGCGAGCCATCATGGCGAACCAGTATGTTGGCAGGCTTGATGTCTCGATGGATGTAGCCATGTCGGTGGACTTCAGCGAGTCCGTCTATAACAGGGCCAATTAATTTCTTGAGTTCATGTTCCGAGCGCAGTTTTGAGTTTGCCAGCAGCCCCTTCACATCCTGGCCGCGCTCATACTCCATGACCATGTACGCGGTGCCATTTTGCTCGAACACAGCCATGACGCGCACGATATTGGGATGCTTGAATTTTGCCAGGGTTCGCGCTTCCTTGATGAAACGCGACAGGCCCCACGAGAACGTTGTGTGTTCATCCGGTGACTTTGGTTGCACCGAGTTATCGTGTGTTCGCTCGGCGATCTGCTCCGGCATGTACTCCTTGATGGCGACCTGCAGTTCGAGCTTGGTATCCAGCGCAAGATAGGTGACGCCGAAACCGCCCTGGCCGAGGAAATTCTCGATGCGATAGCAACCCAGCATGTCACCGGGAGACAGAATGGTTTTACGAGCTGCGACTTCCATTCACTATCTCTCGAGCCGGCCTCATGGCTTTCCCTGGTGATAACTGCTGCTGGCAACTGTTGCGTGCGACACGATTGTACACTGCGGGTTTTGCTCGGGCGAAGTGTCTTAAAGTCGAAAAACTATACTTGTGTATAGGATTGGCAGGCGATCACTCTTTGCGGTACCACCCCGAACGCTCATACGCCAAATAGGTGCTTGCCACGCACGATTGGCGGGGGATAACATTGTGAGCGCGTCGATATTTTGCTGCGCCAGCGTTTGGTTGGTACCAGCAAGGGTCGCGGTACTTGTCTACCGTAATCACCGTTCATTGGCATCATTTCCAGGGAGCCTGACTGCATGGATTGGAAAAAACACCTGTTTCTCGGGAGCGTCGTGCTCGCGCTAAGTGCCTGTACGGATTCGGCGAGACTCACTACCAGCCCCGATGGATCAGGGGATGTTTCCGGCACCTTCGAGCTCTCAGCGCCTGAATCCATTCTGAGCGCACGTGCCGTGAATCTCGACGCGCTGTTTGCCGACGTCGTTATTCGTGATGATCAGGGATCGCGAACAGAACGCTTCGAGCAGGGAACGCCGATTACCACGACGTTTTCGGTGGCGCAGGGTAGCCGATTGGAGGTCACTGTCATGTGGTATGAAGCCATGGGCGGCTCAACAGGCGATCTCCTTTTATCCACATGGTCGATGAGTCGCGACATCACCGACAATACAACCATCAACGTACCATCCAGTGATTACACGTCAGAAGGTGAGGGATTTGACAAGGACGGTGATAACTTCTCCAACCTGACCGAGCTCAGAGCCAACAGTGACCCCGATAACGCCTCGATAACACCAGAGACGGCGCTTGATGTAGAGATTAGGTGGGTAAATCCTGCGGAAGCGCCGGTTATCGATGGCCTTTACGATTCGATATGGAATAACGCAAGCTTCAATGACGTGGCTGGCGAGCAGCTGTCCATTGATAATCTGATGATTAACCAGGGTGCGCTCAGGCCCGATGGAAATACAGAGTTCCGGTGGTTCGCGATGCACGATGACACCTTCCTATACGTATTCGTGCTCGGCGAGAATGTGGATACGGCTACACCGATTCGGGATTCCACAAGCGTCTGGAATGACGACAACATCAATTTGTTCATTGATGGCAACAACAGTAAAGGCAGCAGTTATGACGGCGTTGATGACCGACACATCTTTGTGCCGTTGCTGAATAGTCCAGAGAATCCCACCGGTAACAGTACCGTGTTCGTGGCTGGTGATTTTTCAGCACCCATGCCCGATTTCGACTTTGCCACTTGCCTCTGCTCCGCTGGCCAGCATACGTGGGAGTTCAAGCTGCCTTTGGCAGGCTTCGGTATCACCAAAAACGAGCCATTCGGTTTTGAGGTGCAGCTGGATGAGGATAACGACGGCGGTGCTCGTGATGCGCGGTGGGGCTGGCGTCATCCCTCACGTACCAGCAGCGACGTGGACAATACCTGGACGACCCCCTCATTCATGGGTACCGCCATCATAAAATAGGGCAGAAATAGGGCAGCTTTTGCACGGCCAATTGCAAACCAATGCAAACCGTCATTGTCTATAGGCTCGAGAGTCGACATATTGTTGGCTCTGGCTATTTTTGCCTAATGAGACTTTTGCCATGTTTTATGAGCCGATTGCGGTCCGAAGACTGTTCAGAGCGATATGCCTGAGCCTGCTCGCGCTATGGCTTTCCGGTTGTGTAACCGCGCAGCCCTCACCGTCATCGCCAGGCCTGACGGTATCCGAGGTAACGCCGGAAGAGGTGCGCAAGACCAGCGCTACGGGTTCTGTCGTGCGCTGGGGAGGAACGATTACCCGAATTGCGAATGAGGCCGATGGAAAAACCGTACTCGAAATAGTGTCCCGCCCGTTGTACGGTGGTGGACGACCCAGGCATAACGATCAGTCCGCTGGAAGGTTCATTGCCGAGACACCAGAATTTCTGGATCCGGAGATCGTCAAAGAGGGCAGGGATATCACGGTTGTTGGCAGGGTGAACGCGGTACGCGATGGTACGGTTGGCGAAGCGAGCTACCGCTTCCCGGTTGTGGCGGTTGATTCATACCGGTATTGGAAGCCTCAGTCTTCTCGGCCACCCCGACATTTCCCCCATTGGAATCACTATTACCCGTATCGCCATGACCCGTTCTGGGATGACTGGCCATTTCCACCACATCGTCGTCCTGGACGCTATCGCTCTGGTGTCTCAGGTTCCGTTAGTTTTATCTTTCGATAAGTTCCTCGTTATCCCTGGAAGCCAACCATCAATGTTCAGACTCCTGTCAGCCGCCCTGTTGTTCATAAGCCTTGCCGGATGCGCCTCAGGCCCCATCAAGTTTGAAGAGCCTGCCGAGTCACTGACCGTGCCTCAGATCAGGCAGGCCATTGCAAGTCACGAAGAAAGCCCGTGGGAGCATAACGGTGAGCGGGTGCTGTGGGGCGGTACTGTGCTGAGCGTGACGAACTTGCCAGAGGTGACGCAAATCGAAGTGATCGCATACCCGCTGGATCGGCGTCAGCGACCGATGACGGGGCGTGATGCGCAAGGGCGGTTCGTCGCCTACTTTGAAGGCTTTGTAGAACCGCTGAATTTTCCTGATGGGCGTGCAGTCACTTTGTCCGGGACGATCATGGATCCGGTCTCAGGTTCAATCGGTGCTGCGTCATACCAGTATCCGGCTATCGAGGTTATCGACAGTCACGTCTGGAGCCCCGAGGAGTTGAATGCACGGTCAGGTGTTACGTTTGGCATAGGCATCAACCTGAGCAATTGATCGCTTTACACACCGTTAATGATACCTGTGGCGAGTTGCAACCACTGAGCAACTATTGGTAACCGCTATATCGACGGTTAACACTGGAGTTGCTGTTGCCGTAGTCATTTTCAGAGGCTGCCGGTGGTTTGGGGCTGGAGTACCAGGGCCATCGACTCAGACTGTAATGTGTCTTTGTTAACACTACTGGAATTGTGAATTAATCAGCCTATTTTCCAGCCGCTAACTCTGAGATCAAAGTCAGGGTTGGTTGGCTGGTATATTCATGAACATCCCGTTCAGATCACTGTTAGAAGCGATCAGGAATCGATCGGGCAATCAGGAGGGAACTGACGAGCTTGCGGCTCTTAAAGAGCATCACGCGCGGTTGAATGCTCAGTACCTCAAGTTACAACAGCAGAACCACTGGTTGTCTGATTTAGGACAATCCACCGCTCAAATGCTCAAACAGGAAACTGTGAGTACCTTGCTCGATCATATCGCGAGTGAGGTGGTAGACATTAGCCGAGCCAACGGCGCCTACATGCATATGGTGCATGAAACGGGCGATTACCTGGAGGTGGTTGCAGCCCGAGGACCCATGAGCGAACGCCTGCTGGGTCAAACGCGCGATAGAGGGAATGGACTGTCTGCAAGAGCGTGGGACACTGGCGATATTCAAGTTGCCGCCGACTACAACAATCATCCTGACTGTGTACTGCAGCTGTCTGAAAAAATCCAGGCGGTGGCACTGCCATTGACTTATGCCGATACGGTTCTCGGTGTTATATTCATCACCGCGAGCAGTCATGCAATGCTCGAAGAAGACGTCGCCTTGTTTGAACAAATTGCCAGCATCGCGTCGTTATCGATTCATCATGCACGCCAGCGCGAAACTACCGAGCGTGAGCTCACTCGAACCCAGTCGCTGAGCCAGCTGAGCTCCCTGATGCATCATTATCAGGACTGGGGTGACATAGCACATCATGTTTGTCCTCAACTGTTTGATGTGCTGGATTTGTCACGGGTCAGCCTG
>CALLPU010000389.1 GCA_938016235.1 uncultured Granulosicoccus sp.
AATGCACCGGACCCGGCAGGGGTCTTGTGCAGGTATTCCATGGCCCAGGGGTCATCATCGGTTGCATTGGCTTTTGCCTCCTCGGAATTGATAATGAACGGGACCGGTACGGCGAGATCCGGAATAGTCAGTTTTGAGGGTTGATCCAACGTGATCACAAATGTGCCTTCGTCAACGGCTTTGAACTGATCGGGTCTGAGCAAGCCGCCGGCTTTCATCTGTACGGTGGGAAACCCGCCCACACTGACTGCGCGATCAAACGACCATTTCACATCCGCGGCCGTCACCTTACGGCCGTCCCAGAAGGTGGCATCGCTTTTGAGTTTGAAGGTGAGGGTCAGGCCGTCGTCAGACACACTCCAGCTATCAGCCAGTTCGGGCTCAATAACGTTGTAGTCGTAGGCCAGACCACCGTCTGCCGTATCGCGGGTGCCAAACGATAGCAACCGGTCGTAGCAATTGATGGCGACCTGATAGGAAGCACGATTGGTTCCGGTGCGGTGTAAATCCAGGCTGTTTATGGTCTGCCCGCTGACCACAACCAATACATCAGCGCTTTGTGCGTGAGCAGGCATGGACTTCAGGAACGGGAGCATGGCAGCAGTGGCAGCACCAGAGCTGGTTTTGAGAAATGAACGGCGAGTGAGCTTCATCGGTCGGTACCATTGATCAGGAGGAGACTTGCCGCGAGAGAATGCGTCGTGGCGTGGCCTGATGATGCATGGTTGACGTGTTAACCTCTGTTGCTAAGTTTTCACTGTTGCGGTGCCCAAAACACAACGCACCGATAACCTTTGACCTCCACGTGCATTTGTGAAACACCTGAAAACCTTCGAGATGATTGATGCGGTGGCTCGTGCCGGCTCCGTTCGAAAGGCGTCGGAAGAGGTCAACATCACGGCATCGGCTCTGATACGGCGTATTCAGGGATTTGAAGATGAATTCGGATCAGAGATCTTCGAGCGATTGCCCAGTGGCATGAGGTTGAATCCGGCCGGTGAGTTGCTCATGCACCATATCCGCGAGCAGATCAACGATCTTGCTCGTGTCCAGTCACAAGTGGCTGACTTGTCCGGGCTGCGACGGGGCCATGTGTCGATTGCCTGTTCACAGGCTCTGCTACCGTATTTCCTGCCACAGCAGATATCGCAGTATCGGCAGAAACACCCCCAAGTGACTTTCTCGGTTGATGTGCGTGATCGTGATCAGGCAGAAGAGGATCTGTCGAATTTCAGTAGTGATCTTGCGCTGGTCTTTGAACCGCTGCACCGGGTGGAGTTCGAGGTAATCCAGTCAATTGAACAACCTGTTAATGTCCTCTACAACGCTGGACATCCGCTGGGGCAGCTGGACGCGATTCGCTTGCGTGATTGCCTCGAATACCCCTGTGTCATGCCCTCTGCTCGATACGGTGTCAGAAGCCTGCTTGATACTGGCGCCAAGCACATTGGCAGGCCTTTGGCGCCTGTCCTTGAGACTGAATCATTCGAGCTCATTCGACACTATGTAGCGCATGAGAATGCAGTCGGCTTCCAGATACCCATAGGGCTCGACGAACGCAGTCAGAATAGCCTCAGGTACCGGCCACTGCCCGCCAGAGATGTGCCTGTCGGTCGGTTGTACCTCGGGCAGATGAAAGGTCGTCGCTTACCGGTTGCTTCGTCCAGGTTTATTGATCAGGTGGTGCTGGCCATGGAAAAACTGACGATTCCACCGCCTTGAAGCACTGCGCTAGCGCCTCACGTTGCGGCGTTTTGCCAGCAAGATGTGAACACCGAGTGCGACAAGGTAGCACGCCATGATCAACCCGGTCATGGTGGTGAAATTGCTCGCGGATAGCACCGAGAGCATGACCGGTGTGCCCAGAAGGTTGCCAATGTTTCCGGTCTGTGCCAGTGCACCGTAGGCGAGTGTCTGGTCTGCCGAGGAAGGATTGAGTTGCGGAATGGCGGCGAAACTGGCTCCTTGCACCAGCCCCAGCGATGCGAACAGCAGGGCGCTGACCAGGACGGATTCGGGCATCACAATCAACAGCAAGGCATTCATCATGGCTAGAACAAAGCCCATGCAAATCACTCGCACAGCAGACCACCAAAGCAACAAAGCCACACCGATTGTCATGGAAGAGACAATGCTGGCAATGGGTAAGATGGTTGCCGTGAAGCTGCGCAGTTCAGGGGCTGCAAGGTCCGGGAGAATGGCAACAAGCGCTACAAACGTCAGCGTGTAAAACAACCAGCCGGCTGCCGGAGCAGATATTGAAGGGGACAAGACTGCCCGTTTGTACTGTTCAGTCAGGGTTGCTTGCGAGGCACTTGTTCTGGCCGTGTCTGTGCGAGGTTGTCGAGTGAACTTACCCGTTGCAGGTGCAAAAGCGACAAGTACGATTGCGGCAACCAGTGCGGTTAACAGGCCATGAGCCAGAAAAAGCGCATGAACCCCATAAGAATGAACCAGTGGTAATCCAAGCACGGCTGTCAACGCGAATGAGACGCCGAAAAAAGTACCCCAAAGTGTCATCGCCGATGACCGGAATCTTTCGCTACTGACCATCGAGATCAGCGCAGGTGCTGTGATAACGATGGTCAGGTGAGAAGCACCCTCTAATACACGACTGATCATGAGCAGATAGAGCGGCAACCCGTAAGCCTGTGCCAGGGAAATTCCGGCGCCGGTCAACAACCCGAATAGCAGGAGTTTGTGCAGGCTCACCCAGTTTGCCATGGCGCCGGCGGACAACCCGAACAAGGCTCCTACCAGACTGATGAGCGAAAGTGTCAGCCCGAGCAGTGCGCCTGATTGAGGATAGATTTGCGCAATCTCGGGTAGCGCAATTGCAAATTTTGCGAACTGTGCTGCTGCACAGAGTCCGGCGACCCAAAGCACGAGCACAAGGACAACCGATGATTTGTGATGCATGGCCTCATACTGAGGTATCGTGTACCGATTGACCACGGTTTATTTTCAACCGTAGTGAACGCTCACACGCAAGTAACTGATCGCTTGTTCGTTAGAAAACCTGAGCATTGGCGAGTTGGGTGCGAGCGAGCTGGCCGGGTAATCAGCAATGCCAGACGCGAATCAATCGTCTCCCGGTAGTGTGCGCGGGGCTATCCT
>CALLPU010000390.1 GCA_938016235.1 uncultured Granulosicoccus sp.
CGCGAGATCAGATCCCAGGCAGACAGCACCAGGTCGTTGCCGTGCTCCAGCACAGCGGTGTGAGGCAGCCCGCCCGTTGCAACGATAACCACATCAGGATCTCGTTGCAGTACGTCGTTCGCTTCTGCCCAGGTATGGAACTGAAACGTGACACCCAGAGCAGCGCACTGCGACATGCGCCAATCCACGATGCCCATCATGTCTCGTCGTCGCGGTGATTGAGCACACAACCGTATCTGTCCGCCCGGATCGGCAGCTGCTTCAAAGACATGTACCGTGTGCCCGCGTTCAGCAGCAACGCGCGCAGCCTCCAGGCCAGCCGGACCAGTACCCACCACAACGATGCTCAGCGGTTCATCGCTCTTTGGGATCGTGTGCGGCATGCTCAGCTCCCTGCCAGTGGCCGCATTGTGTATACACAATGCCTCACCCCCTTGATAGATGCGATCCAGGCAGTAAGTGGCTCCCACGCAAGGACGAATATCCTGCTCACGACCGATCATTATCTTTTGCACGATATGCGGGTCTGCCATGTGTGCCCGGGTCATTCCCACCATGTCCAGCAAGCCATTGCCAATGGCGTGTCTGGCCGTTGCCACATCTGCAATTCTGGCCGCGTGAAACGTGGGTAAGCCAATCCTGCGCCTCACTTCACCGGCAAAATCCAGATGCGGAGAACCGGGCATGCCCTGTACGGGAATGACTTTGGACAAGGCGGCATCCGTGTGTATCCTGCCGCGGATGACGTTGAGAAAATCCACCAACCCCGAATCGCGTAGTCGCTCGGCAATAGTCAGACCCTCTTCCGCCGTTATGCCACCGCCTTCAACTTCATCCGCGGTGTAGCGCAGTCCGATGATGAATTGCTCACCAACGCGCTCACGCACCGCTCTAAGCACGCGCATGGAGAAACGCATACGGTTTTCAAGCGACCCGTTGTGGTCGTTCTCAAGCGTATTGGTCAATGGTGACCAGAACTGATCCATCAGGTGACCGTAAGCCTGCAACTCGATACCGTCCATACCGCCTGCCTGCATACGCTCTGCCGCAGCCGCATAATCGACCACGATTCGATCGACATCCCAGTCTTCAATCTGCTTCGGGTAAGCGCGATGAGCGGGCTCATTGCGATGTGACGGGGAAACCACGGGCATCCAGTCACCCGTGTTCCAGGTCGTTCGGCGACCCAGATGCGTCAGTTGAATCATGACAGCACAGCCATGTTCATGACAGGTATCGGTCAGATTCCTGATCCACGGAACCACATCGTCCCGGTACGCCAATATGTTGTTGAACGCGGGAGGGCTATCACGCGACACCGTCGCCGAGCCCGCCGTCATGGCTAATGCCACACCTGCGCGAGCACGTGCTTCGTGATAGGCCCGGTAACGCTCCTTGGGCATCCCGTCAACGGGATAGGCAGGCTCATGACTGGTGGTCATGATCCTGTTCTTCAGCGTCAAATGCTTGAGGGCAAAGGGCTGTAGCAATGGATCAGTTGACATAAATGAACTTCAAGGCCTCCAGGCAACTCGCCGTGCCGTGCACAGCGTCAATTTTGCACCAGTGTAGTGGGACCCCTTTGGCGCGGTCTGCCCATTTTTACATGTCACTATTATTTACCTGTCACCCGTACCGTGTGGCAGATTGCCCGGAGCGAGAAAACCGAGCCCAATCGCCCGGCGAATCAGCGTCTGGTCACGTGCATTATTCCCCACAGATCACAATTTCACTAAAATCCCGATTTTTGAATTCGTACCGTTTGCCATGGTAAACATAGACACTCGTCAAGCTGGTATCGTTCGCTCGGAGCGGTAGCCGCGCTGTAGAGAGGTTTCGCTACCCTATTTTGTCATACATCGGTTTTACCGAACGGTTTCGATGCAAATGCTGAATGGCTGAAAACTGCTGTTCCATGCAGGTTTGCACGATAATGTCGTAATCACGCAAACAAGAGACAAGACCATGTCTGATGTCACCCCCGCGCAAACCCGTCGAAAAGTATTGATCACTGGCGGCTCCGGTACTGTCGGTCAAGCTTTCATCAGCAAGTTTCGGGACGAATTCCAGTTCTACAACGTCAGCCGAAACGAAACCTACATAGAAAACCTGCGCAAGAATTTCCCCGAGGTTCATTCGTATGTTTCAGACATACAGGACCTTGATCACTTGAGCACACTGTTTCTCAAAGTGAAGCCAGACATCGTGATCCACGCCGCTGCGCTCAAACATGTCAACTTCGCAGAGCTGAACCCTTCCCGTACGGTCGAAATCAACATCATGGGCAGCCTGAATGTTGCCAAGGCCAGCGTGCGCGCCAACGTGCCTATCGTTGTGAGTATCAGCACCGACAAAGCCTGCCAGCCGGAAAACATCTACGGCTACTCAAAAAAGATTCTTGAGCAGACGTTTCTAGAGCACTACAACGACCAGAACCGGTTCGTTTGCACCCGATTTGCCAACGTGGCCTGCTCCAATGGATCAGTCATACCCTTCTGGGTCGATAGTGCTCGCAAAGGCGAATCGTTGAAACTGACCGATTCACGCATGAATCGGCTCATGTTTACCAGTGAAGATGCGGCTCTGCTGATTCGTCAGAGTATCGATTACGCTGAGCAGTCGACCCGTCCGTTTGTGCTGTGCAGCCGTATGAAGTCGGTGGGCATGCTAGACCTGGCCAACCAGCTGTCTCACGAATTCGGCAATGGTGAAAAACCTGAAATCGTTGGCATGCGTCCGGGAGAGCGGCTGTTTGAAATTCTGGTCAGCCAACAGGAGCTGCCGAATGCGTACTACACCACAGACGGCAAGTACATCGTCCTGCACTCTGATGAATTTGGTAAAGAACACGTCACCGAACCACTCTCCTCACTCACCGCAGACTACATGAGTGAAGATGAGATGCGCGCTCTTTATTCCAAAGCCTACAGCAACTCTGCTCAGAAACCATTATCACTGGCCTACAGCCAGCAATAACAAGATCCTCAACGGGCTTCCATCATGACCATCATCTTTCTCCTGTCCGCTTTGTTCATCGTGTACACGTACGCGCTGTTCCCCGTGTTCTTACACTTGAAAGCCAGGCGGCAAGAACCACTGACTGTAGACACGCCCAGCGAATGGCCCACGGTGAGTATCGTTATCGCGGCCCACAATGAAGCCGCCAATCTGCCGGCCAAACTGGCCAGCCTTGAGCAGTTGGATTACCCGCCAGAGTTGCTCGAGTGGATCATCGTCTCGGACGGATCAACCGACGACACCCATGCCGTACTGTCGGCTGCATTTGCAGGCCATCCTTCACGGCACGTCAAACATCTGGAGAAATCGCTCGGCAAGTGCGGCGCGCTCAACGAAGGCGTGGCTATTGCCAGCAACGACATCATCCTGTTCATGGATGCTCGCCAACCGGTGTCTGAGAACGCGGTCAAGCAATTGGTCCCCTACCTTGCTAACGAGCAGGTCGGTGCGGTGAGCGGAGAACTGGTACTGTCCGACGATACCAGCCTGGAAGCAGGCAACTTCGGCCTTTACTGGCGTTATGAAAAATGGATTCGTGACAACGAAAGCCGGCTGTTCTCAACCACTGGAGCAACTGGAGCGTTGTATGCCATCAGACGCGCAGAATTTATCCCCAATAAGGTGGGCACGTTACTGGACGACTTCAACACGCCCGTATCTCTGTTAAAGCAAGGCAAGCGCACGCTGTTTGTGCCTGGTGCCTATGCGTTTGACAAGGCGGTGGACGACATCAAACTCGAGTTTCGTCGCAAGGTGCGAAACCTGGCAGGGAACTGGCAATCGTTTCAAACCAATGCCTGGCTCTTCAACCCGAAACGAAATCCTGTCTGGTGGCAGTTTCTGTCTCACAAGCTGTTTCGGTTGCTGGTGCCGTATGCCATGATTGCCGCTTTGCTTTCCTCAGCCTTGGGTGACGGTATATTCCTGAACACCATGCTGGTCTTGCAGTTGGCGTTTTATGCAGTAGCGGCCGCCAGCTACGCCAATCTACCGGGCACCGGCAACAAGCTGTTTAACATGATCAAGATATTCATACAGCTCAATGCCGCAGCGTTCGTCGCTACCGGGCGCTATTTCATGAGTCCGAAAGTTATCAGCTGGCGCTGAACAAGCGCCACGCCTCCGGTTGTTCAACGGTTACAGGCGTTTGCCTGACGTAAGGCCAATCGGGTCAGCCCTGGTTTGGCACTGCACCACTAGTGTACTGTGACCTTCAAAGCGT
>CALLPU010000391.1 GCA_938016235.1 uncultured Granulosicoccus sp.
TTGCTGAGGAGTACAAGATTCCCGCCTTGCCGTGATGTGTTTCGATCGACGTGTTTTCGTAAAGTGCTATTTCAGAATTGAATATCAAGTGTTGAGTCATGAGTTCAGGAGATAACCAGATGAGTAGTCAATCCGCCGCAGTCAGCATCCCTGGCTATGTCATTAGTCCGCCTGAGCAGGCCAGCTTGTCTGTGGCTGGCACCGAGGAGCGGTTTCCAGTGCACCGGGTTTATTGCGTGGGCAGGAACTATGCGGCGCATGCCGTGGAAATGGGGCACGATCCAGACAAGGAGCCGCCGTTCTTTTTCCAGAAGAACCCCGATAACCTGGTGGCCGATGCGAATGAGTTTCCGTACCCCAAAGCCAGCCAGGATGTTCATCATGAGATTGAACTACTGGTTGCCTTGAAAAGCGGCGGTGAAGACATCGATGTAAACGATGCGCTGGAGTGCGTGTTCGGCTATGGCGTGTCTCTGGACATGACCCGTCGTGATCTGCAGGGCGAGATGAAAAAGCTGGGTCGCCCGTGGGAGATCGGCAAGGCATTCGAAATGTCTGCACCAGCCGGACCGGTGTACCCCGTGTCAGCTGTGGGTCATCCCGCGGCAGGAGATATCTGGCTCAAAGTCAATGATGACGTTCGCCAAAGTGGCGACTTGAACCAGATGATCTGGAAAACGGCCGAGATGATATCGATTCTCTCTGGCCTGTTTACGCTGCAGCCGGGCGATGTGATCTTGACAGGAACACCGGCAGGCGTCGGGCCTGTGCAGCGCGGAGATAACCTGCACGGGCACATAGCAGGTGTCGGAGATCTCACGGTGCGGGTCAGCTAGCAGCGCATTCTGTTTGAATGCGCTGGGAAGGGAATGTGCTTCGCAACACGAAGCACGTGTTACGTCAAGGATTCACACTCTGAGGCAAGCGATGTAATACCTGCCCAGTCTCCAGCTTCCATCATGGCCTTGGGTGCAACCCAGGATCCGCCGACGCACAGCACGTTTTTGAGAGACAGGTAATCGGTAGCTGACGCCGCGCTAATGCCACCGGTGGGGCAGAACACGGTGTCGGTAAACGGGCCGCTGAATGCTTTCAACAGCTGTGGTCCACCGGCTTGAGAGGCAGGAAAAAACTTCAGTTCAGTGAAGCCGCCATCGCGTGCACGCATGATGTCTGCGGGCGTCATGATGCCGGGTAACAGCGGCATGCTGATGGCGTTGGCGGCCTTGCCCAGTTCAGCCGTGAAACCCGGGCTTACTGCAAACGTGGCCCCGTTGTCCTGGGCTTTCTTGAGATCATCGCCGTCCAGTGCCGTACCCACACCCACAATGGCACCTTCAACATCCGACATCGCTTTCATGGCTTGCAAGGCAACCGGCGTTCTAAGCGTCACTTCCAGCACGCGCAGGCCACCAGCCACAAGGGCTTCAGCCAGCGGTACCGCATGGGAAACATCGTCGATAACCAGCACTGGAATAACCGGTGCGACTTGCATGAGTTCACGGACGTTCATGAGGCTAGGGGGTCCTTGTGGGTTTTTATATAAGGGTGTGTTGGCGCAATGGCGCTATTGTTACCAGCAGGTCGCTGAGAAGGCGTCGTGCAGGCCAGCTAAATGTGTAACAGTGTTCAGTCATCAAAAACGCTGACGGCGCCAAGCTCTGCACTGCTGACGTGATGGCGAAAGGCAGTAAACAACTCCCGACCCATATTGACTGTCTTGCGGCTAAGATCTGGCATTTGCACTTCGCGGCTGGCCCATTCCTGCTCATCGACCAGTGCGTTGAGTTCACCGGTTTCTGCGTTGAGCTGAATCATGTCGCCCGTTTTGACTTTGGCAAGCGGACCATCCAGAACGCATTCGGGCGAGACATGGATGGCGGCTGGAACCTTGCCAGAGGCTCCCGACATTCTGCCGTCGGTGACCAGTGCTACCTTGAAGCCGCGATCCAGCAGAACACCTAGAATGGGCGTTAATTTGTGCAGCTCGGGCATGCCGTTGGCTCTAGGTCCCTGATAGGCAATAACGGCCACGAAATCATGTTCCAGCTCACCGTTGTCGAACGCGACGCGCAAGGCGTCTTGTGAGTGGAAAACAACCGCTGGTGCTTCGATGATGCGGTGCTCATCCTTGACTGCTGAGGTTTTGACAACAGCCCGGCCGAGATTGCCCGACATCAGGCGCAAACCGCCATCGGCCTGGAATGGCTCGCTGGTATCCCGAATGATGGAATCGTCTACTGATGTCTTGAGCCCGTCACGCCAGGCTAGCGTACCGTCATCAAGCCAAGGCTCCTGTGTGTATTGATACAGGCCACCGGGGCCGCCGATGGTTTGAACATCGTCGTGTGCAAGGCCTGCATCAAGAAGCTCGCGAATCACCAGCGCCATGCCGCCTGCGGCATGGAACTGATTGACGTCAGCCTGACCGCTCGGGTACACGTGCGTCAGCAACGGGATGGTGTGACTGAGATCGTCGAAGTCGTTCCAGTTGATCACGATACCTGCGGTGCGGGCTATGGCCACCAGATGCAGTGTGTGATTGGTTGAGCCGCCGGTAGCCAGCAAGCCTATCAGAGCATTCACAATGGCTTTTTCATCGATCATGCGGCCCAGAGGGGTGAATTCATTGCCCCGTGCAGTGATGGCCAGTGCGCGTTGAGCGGCAGCCGTGGTCAACGCGGAACGCAACTCTGTCCCCGGGTTGATGAACGCGGCGCCGGGAAGGTGCAGCCCCATGATTTCCATCATCATCTGGTTGCTGTTGGCGGTGCCGTAGAACGTGCACGTGCCAGGACCATGGTAGGAGGCACTTTCCGATTCCAGCAACTCTTCCCGTGTGGCCTTGCCTTCGGCGAATCGTTGGCGTGTGCGGGCCTTGTCCTTGTTAGGGATGCCGGTGGTCATCGGGCCTGCCGGAATGAACACGGCGGGTAGGTGCCCGAACGACAAGGCACCCATCAGCAATCCTGGAACGATCTTGTCGCACACACCAAGGAACACGGCAGCATCAAACACATTATGAGAGAGCGCGATTGCGGTTGACATGGCAATCACATCACGGCTGAACAGGGACAGCTCCATACCCAGCTGACCTTGCGTGACACCGTCGCACATGGCCGGGGTGCCACCGGCCACCTGTGCCGTGGCTCCCACTGCACGGGCCGCCTCGCGAATCTTTTCAGGCGCATGCTCATACGGCTGGTGTGCCGACAGCATGTCGTTGTAGGCAGTAACAATGGCCAGGTTAGGTGCACGTTCTGCGTGCAGCACGATCTTGTCGCGCTCGGGAGCAGCGGCGAACGCATGAGCGAGGTTGGTACAGCCCATCATGCCGCGATTAGGCGGCGCATCGGCAAGCTTGTTTATACGTGCAAGATACGCCGCACGGCTGACTCTGCTGCGCTCTATGATGCGTTGGGTGACGTCATCAACCGCGGTGCTGAGTTGTGGCATGTCAGTTTGATTCCAGAGGTGTAAGCGAATTACACAATTATGTCATAGAAGTACAGTAATACTGTTATTGCGTTGCAGCAAATTTCCGGTAAATTGTTTACCATACACTCTTGATGGGCATTTTCTCTTTGGTAGTATTGTTACATAATGAATCTGATTACTAACGAATCCTTGCAGCCGTTCGACTTCATCCTGTTCGGTGGAACAGGCGATCTGTCCATTCGCAAGCTGATTCATGCGCTGTATTTCAGGCATTGCGAAAAGCAGCTGCCTGAGGATGGGCGTATTATCGCCGTTGCCCGATCGAACCACGACACGCAGGCCTTCAAGGCGCTGCTTGATACTGATGTCAGAGAGCATATCAGTGAGAAGGATTTTGATGAAACGCATTGGCAATCCTTTCTCGGGCGGGTGCTGTATTTCCCTGTCGATGTAACGTCCCAGGAGAGCTACCAACCGCTTGCGGATGCCTTGCAAGGGCGTGAGGAGCACGTTCGTGTGTTCTACCTCTCGGTTGCACCGAGCCTGTTCACGCATATCACGCAAGGTGTGCACAAGGCCGGGCTCATAACCCCCAGCAGTCGGGTGGCGCTGGAAAAACCGCTTGGGCGGGATCAGGCATCGGCCGAAGACATCAATGATCATCTCTCCGACGCTTTTAACGAAGATCAGATCTATCGTATAGATCACTACCTGGGCAAGGAAACCGTGCAGAACCTGCTGGCTCTGCGCTTTGGTAATGCGCTGTTTGAACCCCTGTGGCGCAGCGAAAGAATCAACGATGTACAGATCACCATTGCGGAATCGCTCGGTGTGGAAGGACGCGGCGCATTCTATGATCAAACCGGTGCGCTGCGTGACATGGTGCAGAATCATCTGCTGCAACTGCTGGTTATTCTAGCCATGGAGCCGCCGGTAAGCATTGACCCGGATGCGGTACGCGATGAAAAGATCAAGGTACTGCGGGCACTGAAGCCCCTGGCGGGCATCGACGCGATTGAAAACTCGGTCAGAGGACAATACAAGGCGGGTGCTTACAGCGATGGTCCGGTCCCCGGTTACCTGGACAATGAAGATATTCCGGAGGACAGCACCACCGAAACCTTCGTGGCCTTGCGCGCGGAAATCGGATCATGGCGCTGGGAGGGTGTGCCGTTCTTCTTGCGCACGGGCAAGCGTATGGAAAGCAAGACCACAGAAATCGTTATCAACTTCAAAAAGGTACCGCATTCCATTTTCCCAACCGCTGATGGATTCAGCACGCCGAATCAGCTGATTATTCGCCTGCAGCCCGAAGAGAGTATTCGCATGCGAATTTATGTGAAGGCCTGGGGTGATGATATCCAGTTGCAGCCGGTGTACCTGAACCTGGACTTCAACGATGTATTCCAGAAGCGCAAGATGATTGCCTATGAGCGTCTGTTGCTGGATCTTATTCGGGGTAACCCCACGTTGTTCATGCGCCGTGACGAAGTCGCTGCTGCCTGGGCCTGGATAGACCCCATCCGCGAAGCCTGGGAGCAATACCACTATGCGCCCAAGAACTACACGGCGGGTACCTGGGGGCCCAGTGCCGCCAATGCACTCATCAGCAAAGACGGGTTACGCTGGAATGAAGACTGATAACGCGGGCAGGTAACGGAACATGACCAACCAACAACGCACAACGGCCGAAGCGGTTGCAGCGGCTGGCATGGGCTGGCACGAAGCGGCCGACAAGTCACTGCTCGCAACTACCGTTGCAACCGCGGTTTTGGAGCGTCTGGAAGCGAGTCTGGCGCAGACTGGTCGTGCCTCACTGGTGGTATCGGGTGGCAGTACACCGGCGCCTGTGTTTGCGCTACTGGCCGATGCAGATATTGCCTGGGCGAATATAACGGTGACCCTGGCTGATGAGCGATGGGTGCCGCCGGGACATGCCGATAGCAATGAGTCTCTGGTACGCGATACGTTGCTCGTTAACCGTGCATCGGCGGCTACTTTTGTGCCTCTGTATCGGGCTGATGTTGACCCTGAGCAGGCACCAGGCGCTGTAGCACCTGATGTGCAAGCCATGCTGAACCCTCAGACGGTGGTCATTCTGGGGATGGGCGGTGACGGGCATACTGCCTCATTGTTTCCTGATGCACCGGCTGCTGAACTGCACTCCGCGATGGCACTGGACAACACGGACGTGGTGGCTATATTGCATCCACCGTCTGTCACTCAGGCGCGAATATCGCTGACCCGTGCGGCGCTACTGCAAGCCGGGCCCCGTTTTCTTCATATCACCGGTGAAGATAAAAGCGCTGTGTTACTGGCGGCCTTGAATGAGGCGTCGGGTGATGCGTGGCAGCCTGGAATGGCACCGGTCATTGGCTTGCTAACTGAATCCCCTGGAGATGTTGCCGTGTTCTGGAGCCCTTGAGTGCTGGCCAAGATAAAGGCTGCACGCGATACGCTGAGAAAATCTGAGCAGAAAGTGGCCGATGTGGTCATCGCGGACCCAGAGGAGAGTGTGCAGTCATCGATACAGGCGATTGCCACCCGAGCTGCCGTCAGCGAACCCACTGTCATTCGGTTTTGTCGGGCGCTTGATTGTGTCGGATTTCAGCAATTCAAATTAAAGCTGGCGCAGGATCTGGCCCGGCGTGGCACTTTTTTCTATCAGGACGTCACGGTTGATGACTCCAGCAAGGAGCTGGCTAACAAGCTGCTCGACGGCGCTATTGCGTCGCTGGTTCAGATCAGGGATCAGATCAACGAAGCCGCTCTGGATGCGGCTATTGCGTTGTATGAAAATAGCAGTCGGGTAGAGTTATACGGTTCAGGTGGTTCTGCTGTGGTGGCTGAAGACGCCCAGCTCAAGTTCTTTCGATTGGGGAAGCCTGCCATCGCCTATTCTGATCCGCACATTCAGCATGCTGCTGCCGCGCTACTGGACAAAAACGCCTTGGTCATTGCGATATCGCATTCGGGGCGCAGCAGCGATATCCTGAAAACCGTCGAGATTGCCCGTCAGGCTCAGGCCAAGGTGATTTCCGTAACGGCCACGCGATCACCGTTAGCCCAGTGCAGCGATATCGCACTCACGGTTGATGTCAACGAGGACAGTGACATCTTCTCGCCGGTCAAGTCACGCCTGGCTCAGATGGTGGTACTGGACGTACTGGCCGTCGGTGTTGCCGTTCGCGGCGGCGATCACATGCTGGAACAGCTGGCACGCGCCAGACGCGCCATTGATTTCAAGTTCGTCTAGAAATCTGCGCAGTCGAGATTTCTGCGACGTTACTCGCTACTGGCAATCGGGCCGAAAGCGGAGACAGTGTATGGATCCAGCAGCACTCGGGCGCGAGTGAAGACACGATCATTGTCCAGCCGGAATACGGCTGATCCATTGGCGTTAACATCCACGCTCAATGGATCTTCAAATGCTTCGGTGCTGGAGATCTGGATCTCGAAACCATTGGCATCCACCGGCGGGTCCTGAACAGTCACCAGAAATTCGCGGCCTTGTTTGGTCACCGTTGTGTCTACCGGTGTTACGGCCTCGTCAATCGCGGCCACGGTGATGCGTGTGTTGGAAGAGAATCCCTGCAGGCCGTTGGTGTCAATCGCACGCAGGTGCAGAAAGTAGTCACCGGACTCCACGGTATCGAAACCGACTTCATCTTCGTTCACATCAAATGCAGCCAGCGTCTCGTTGCCCGACTCGTCACTAGTGACTTTGGCGTCGTATTGTTCTGCATCAGAGAATGGCCACCAGCCAACGGTGTCGCCGGGCGCAACTCGCGCAGGTACGCGTTTGAAAACAGGTGCAGGTAGCAATGCGATAGGGTCGCTGGGCGGTTGACCTTCCTCAACGACTGAACCGAAGCCGGTGTTGAGCCCGACGGTCTGGGCGGAGGCAGATATATCGACATTGCCTTCCGTTACACCCACTTTCAGGGTATTGGTTAACGCATCAATGTCGAACACAGTACCGCGAACGGCTGCCGAGGCATACGGTGTGCTGATTCGAAAGTCGACCGGTTGTGCATCGCGTGTCTCTACG
>CALLPU010000392.1 GCA_938016235.1 uncultured Granulosicoccus sp.
CGGTTTTTCCTGGAATTCCAGGACACGGCCCTCTGAATCCACCTTCACAACGCCAAAGGCACCGGCAGCCTCTTCCACTGACACTTCCACGCAACATAGTGTCATGTCGGCCTTGCGATGTTCGTGAGCGGACATCAGCGGGCCGTAATCCATCTTATAAATATGGTCACCGCCCAGTACGAGTACGAAGCGAGGCTTGTGAGTGCGGATAATGTCGAGGTTCTGAAATACGGCGTCGGCCGTACCCTTGTACCAGCCCTCATCAACGCGTTTCGAGGCTGGCAAGATTTCAACGAATTCGCCAAACTCGGCTTTGAAGCCCGACCAGCCGCGATTGATGTGGCGCACCAGCGAATGGGCCTTGTACTGTGTGGCCACGCCCACGCGACGGATGCCAGAGTTGATACAATTGGACAAGGCAAAATCGATGATGCGGAATTTTCCACCAAAGGGCACTGCGGGTTTTGCGCGCCAGTTGGTCAGTTCGTACAGGCGGCTTCCCTGACCACCCGCCAGAATCAACGCAAGTGTGTCTCGCGTCAGTCGTGAAATATTCCTTTCGTCTATGATGCTCATGGCAGTACCTTGTTTTCTTGTCGACCAGCTTAACGGCCCTGACGTCTCTTGGCAAAACACTTGTGAATTTTTCAAAAATAACCGGTACATCGTCCACATCCCTGCTGCGCGTAGCGTATGCGAACCACACAGACGCTCATCAAGACGCTATAACCCGTACATGAAATCTGCTACCACACTTCAAGCCGCCTCACAAACACTTGCCGCTCGTGAGCTGGTGACACCTGCCAGTTCCTGGTCGGCCAGCCTGCCTCCGCTGGCTGTCGATACGGCAGCGTTACGCCTGTCCATTGCACAGCATTTTTCTCAAACCCTTGGTCGGGATATTGATCACGCATCGGCACACTATCTGTACAAGGCGGTAGCCATGAGTGTTCGTGACCGGCTCATGGAACGATGGCGAGCCACTCGGCTTGCAACGGAAGCCTCGACGGTCCGGCGCACCTATTACCTGTCCATGGAGTTCCTCATGGGTCGTGCGCTGCGTAACGCCGTGAACAACCTGGACATGTCAGACGCCTTGAGGCAGGCGCTAGATGAACTGGGCGTGGCATTGGAAGACGTTGAGTCATTAGAGAAGGATGCCGGTTTGGGTAATGGTGGACTGGGGCGGCTCGCTGCCTGTTTTCTGGACAGTTGCGCATCACTGGCATTGCCGGTTACCGGGTATGGACTGCGCTACCGCTACGGCATGTTCAGGCAGTCAATCGACAACGGCTGGCAGGTTGAGAAACCGGATAACTGGCTCAGTCAGGGTCATATCTGGGAACTGGAACGCCCTGAGCTTGCGTGTCGAGTGCGATTCGGCGGGCATGTTGAACTCATTACCGATTTGCACGGCACGGTGTCGCATCGCTGGGTAAACACAGATGATGTGCGTGCAGTCCCGTATGACGTGCCTGTGCCGGGTCATGGGAACGGTATTGTCAACACGTTGCGGCTGTGGAGTTCTGCAGCAACGGATGAGTTCAATCTCAATGAATTCAACGCCGGTGGTTATACCGAAGCGGTTGCAGCCAAGAACGCCGCCGAAAATATCACGATGGTGCTGTACCCGAACGACAGTAGCGAGAACGGCAAGGTGCTGCGGCTACGCCAGCAGTACTTTCTGGTGTCGGCGAGTTTGCAGGACGCAGTACGGGTGTGGCTATTGAAAAACGATAATTTTGACGGTTTCGCTGACGCACACTGTTTCCAGTTGAACGATACGCACCCGAGTCTGGCGGTGCCTGAGCTGATGCGCCTGCTGATTGATGAACACAAGCTTTCATGGGATCGTGCCTGGGCAATAACGTCTAAGGTCATGGCGTACACCAATCACACGCTCTTGCCAGAAGCCCTGGAGTGCTGGTCGTTGAATATGATCGGTGCGCTGCTGCCAAGGCCCACGGAAATCATTCAGGAAATCAACCGACGATTTCTTGAACAGGTATCGGCGCAACTTCCCGGGCAGCTGCAACAGCAAGCCGAAATGTCCATCATCTCCTTTGATTCGGTTCCCGTTGTGCGCATGGCACACCTGGCCATAGTGGGCAGTTTTTCCGTTAACGGTGTTGCGGCACTGCATTCCGAATTGCTCAAGGAAGGTCTGTTCAAACACTTCAATGCGTTGTGGCCGGATCGATTCAACAACAAGACCAACGGTGTGACTCAACGTCGGTGGCTGGCGCACTGTAATCAACCACTGGGGGCGCTACTGACAGAAAAACTCGGTAACCACTGGGTTGACGATCTTGATCAGCTGGAACGTCTGGTACCGTTTGCTGATGATGTCGTGTTGCAGCAGCGCTGGCGTGACATCAAGCGACAGAACAAAAGCCAACTGGCGGAGCTGGTGGTTAACCGCACAGGCGTCGCCGTCAATCCGGACATGCTGTTCGATGTGCAGGTCAAGCGCATGCACGAGTACAAACGTCAGCTGCTATGCGCCTTGCATGCGGTACATGTGTATCTGGACATCATCAACGGGAAGGAGCACGCACCGCGGTTTATCCTGATTGCCGGCAAGGCAGCGCCTGGCTATCACATGGC
>CALLPU010000393.1 GCA_938016235.1 uncultured Granulosicoccus sp.
ACCACCTCGGCACCGGCACGCAAGGCAATCTCGTTCAGCAGGTGGCCAAAACGTCCGAAGATGGGCACCAGTACCTTGTCACCTTTTTCAATCACCGAGACCAGACACGCCTCGATCGCTGCTCGTGCCGTGCCGTCAATCAAGAACGTTTGCGCGTTGCTCGTTTCAAACACTTGCCGATACAGAACCTGCACTTCATTCATGTACTGCGTGAACTGCGGATCGAACTGCCCTTGCAGCGGTGTCGACATGACCCGCAAAACGCGTGGGTAGACATCCACTGGTCCCGGCCCCATCAACAAGCGCGGGTCGGGATCAAGTTCCTTGAACAATTCGGGTTGTTTTGACGTCATGTTAATCAGAAAATTGTGAACACAAAAACTAATGCGCCGTGGCGTCCGCCAGGCTGAGTACGGTTTGCAGCATGACGGTGGCGCCCAGCCAGGCATCTTCAGCGGTGATCGATTCTGCCGGGTTATGACTGATACCCCCTGCACAGCGCACAAAGATCAGTCCGGCAGCGGTCAGGTGGCTCATCACCATGACATCGTGCCCAGCGCCGCTCGTCAGTGTGAGAACACGAGGCTGACAGGAGGCGATTGCACCGCTGATGTGCTCTATGAGCGCAGGATCGCAGGCCTCGCTGGGTTCGTCATGAACGGTGTCTATATCAACAGCGAGATGGCGCTTTTCGCACACCGACTTGATGTGATCCTTGACTGCTTCCACCGCCGTATTGCGCGTCTCATCTTCAGCCGCTCGGATATCAATGGAAAAGCCAACACTGCCAGGGATAACGTTGCCCGCACCCGGTTTCGCATCGATGGCCCCCACGGTGCCAACCAGATCCACCGGACCGGTGCAGATTTTTTCGATAGCGGCAATACAGTCCGCCGCACCAACCAGTGCATCTCGACGCAAGGTCATCGGTACAGTGCCGGCATGGCCAGCCTCGCCAGTCAAGGTCACCATCATCCGGGTAGCACCGGCAATGCCCGTCACCACGCCAACCCCCAGACCCTGTTGTTCCAGAACCGGACCCTGCTCGATGTGCACTTCCAGATAGGCCGCGATGTCGCCTGGCTGGCGCGCAGCTGCACCAATCTCCTCTGGGTTTTTCCCGAAGGCGATCAGCGCGTCGCGCATGCTGATGCCGTCTTTATCGAGGCGGTCCAGCAAAGACAAATCAAACTCACCGGTAACAGCACGACTGCCCAGAAAGGTGGAGTGATAACGCACGCCTTCTTCATCTGCGAACGCAATGACCTCAATGGCATGAGACAGCCGCTGCCCGCTGGCAGCCAGATGTTCCACACAGGCGAGCCCGCACAGCACGCCCAGCATGCCGTCGTACTTGCCCGCCATGACCACGGTATCCAGATGCGAACCCAACATGATGCAGGGCGCAGAATCGGTGGTTCCCTCATAGCGACCGGTAACGTTGCCGATGGCATCTTCCTGTACCGACATGCCTGCCTGCTTCATCCAGTCAGCGAACAGATCATTAGCCCGGCGGTGCTCTGGTGTGGCAAATCGGCGCGTCAGACCGTGCTCAGACTCCGAAATGGCAGCAAGCTGCTCGATGCGCTGCATCAACAGCTCACCTGCGTTGGGTGACAACGTCGGCATGATTTCATCAAAGGCAGGTAGATTTTCAAGCCCTAAGGTGCCACAACTGCGCGTTTTTTGTCAGCTGGACCTGACGCTGCTGCGCCGCCCCCGCCTCAGTCAGCCGCACGATTTGTGATGCCGTCGCCGTTGAAATGGCACATTGGCGAATAATCAAGCAGGTGTTCCCGCATGTACACGGTCTTGTGCCTGTGGTGTAATTGGGCGGTAGCCTTTCATCAAACGCGAAAGAACTGCTTCACAATCATTTCCTGGAGGAAATAACTCTATGTCAAGACGTAAATTTCTGACCGGCAGCGCCGCAGGCCTTACGGCTGTTGCAGGCTCTGGCCTTATTACGGCGGCACCGGCCATCGCTCAGTCCAAGACCAAGTTGACTGTCGTATCAACCTGGCCACGGGACTTCCCGGGTCTGGGTACCAGTGCTCAACGCCTGGTGGCACGCATCTCCGAGCTCTCGGAAGGCAGAATTGAAACCGAATACTTCGCAGCCGGTGAGCGTGTGGGTGCTTTCGACTCTTTCGACGAAGTCGCCTCAGGAAACGCACAAGCCTACATCGCTGCCGATTACTACTGGAAAGGCAAGCATCCGGCATGGGCTTACTTCACAGCGGTACCCATGGGCCTGACCACCACTGAGTGGACAGCCTGGATAAAGTACATGGACGGTCAGACCCTGTGGGACGAAGTGGCTGACGGCTTCGGCCTGAAGTGTCTGCCTTGCGGATCCACCGGTTGCCAGATGGGCGGCTGGTTCAACAAGGAAATCGACAGCGCTGACGACCTGAAAGGTCTGAAAATGCGTATTCCTGGCCTCGGCGGCGATGTCATGGCCAAGCTGGGTGCCTCTCCGGTTTCTCTGCCTGGTGGCCAGATCTACGAGAACCTGGTCTCCGGTGCCATCGATGCCACTGAGTGGGTAGGTCCGTACAATGACTACTTCATGAAGTTTTATGAAGCTGCCAAGTACTACTATGCCGCGGGCATGCACGAAGCCGGCAGCTCACTCTCATTCGGTATGAATGCTGAGTTCTGGTCGGGTCTGTCCAACTACGAGAAGGCGATCATCACGGCAGCGTGTTACGAAGAGCATGCCAACCAGTACGACGAAGCCACAGCCCGTAATGGGGAATACCTGCAGAAAATGATCAACGAGAACGGTGTTGAGCTGAAGCAGTTCAACGACGATACCTACGACAGCTTCGGTGAAGCTGCTGAAGAGGTGTTCGAAGAGACTCGCGATCACAGCGAACTGGCTGCCAAGGTGCACGACAGTTTTGTCAAGGCACGCACAGAACTGGGCACCTGGATGATGAACGCAGGTGTTGGCTACAGTAACCAGCGCAACCGCGTACTGGATCTGTAGAACTCAGCCTGTAACGTTGTAAACAAGTCGAGTGTGTGGGGAGGTGTACTCCACCTCCCCACGCTCGCAAGGCTCAACCCACTTCCACTTCTGTAAACGCAACAGCCGCTGCTAGCCGGCCTGCCCGCCTATAACAACGCCTATGGATTCGGAACAGCCCTCTCAGTCACCGGCACTCATGACTCGCCTGTTTGGCTGGACAATGCTAGCCACTCTGTTTACGTATCTACTCAATAATTATCTATCGGTCGACCGTGATTTGCCCGGCGCCGGGCAATTATTCGCCGGCAATTTTTCGGCAGGCGCACTGATTCAGTTAGCCATCTATATCGCTGGCTTTGCCATCGCAGCTGCCTACGTCTACCGAGACCGCACACGCCCCTTGCGACAGGACGCAGAACTCATCACGCGCTTCAACACCTACCTGATTCGAGGCTGCTTCTGGGCCGTGCTGCTGGTGGGCCTGGCCGACATGAGCATCTCCTTTCTCCGCGTTGAAGGCATACTGGGTAACTACTTCAGCGAGAACATGGTCAAGGAGCTGGGAAGACCCAATTTTCGTGGTCTGTATGTGCATTATCCGCTGATTGCAGCGGGTTTTTTCATTGCCCTGTTCACCCGCACGTTGGGCTTTCAGTGGCTGGCCCTGTTGATTGTAGCTGCCGAACTGACCATCGTCATCACGCGCTTTATCTTCTCTTATGAACAGGCTTTCATGGGCGACCTTGTGCGCTTCTGGTATGCCGCCTTGTTCCTGTTTGCCAGTGCCTACACGCTACTGCACGAAGGCCATGTCCGTGTGGATGTGTTCTACGCAGGCTTGTCACGCCGTGCCAAGGGACGTGTCAACGCCATCGGTGCCATCCTGTTCGGTATGGCGCTGTGCTGGACCATCCTGATCATTGGATTCAAGGGCAAAGCGTCCATCATCTATGGCCCGCTCGCCAACTTTGAGGTCTCGCAGTCCGGCTTTGGCATGTACACCAAGTATCTGATGGCAGGCTACCTGGGTGTCTTTGCCATCTCCATGCTCATACAGTTTGTCAGTCAACTGTTTGAAGCGCGCGCCGATGTGCGCAACGACCCGGGCGCACGGGTGCTCGATTCCGAAGAAATCGCCGTTCACTGATCCGCGTAGAGACTGATACTCATGGAACTGTTTTTCTTAGCGCTACTCCTGATCACGCTGGCGGCCGCACTCGGGTCCGGCTACCCGGTGGCCTTCGCCCTGCCCGGCGCCGCCATACTCACCATCTCACTCGCCGCCGCAGCCGGCTATATGTTCGGCGGCGGTGTGGATGCCTACTTTGCACACGGTGGGCCCAGCCAGTGGCTCAGCGCTGGCGTCACTAACCTGCGGGGTATTTATTGGGAGGTGGAGCGGGATACGCTCATCGCCATTCCGTTGTTCATTTTCATGGGCATCATGCTGCAACGATCCAAGATTGCAGAAGATCTGCTTGTCACGATGTCGCAGTTATTTGGCCCGGTTCCCGGCGGCCTCGGCATATCGGTTGTGTTCGTGGGTGCCTTGCTGGCCGCCACCACGGGCATCGTGGGTGCCACGGTGGTTGCGATGGGTCTGATTTCGCTGCCGGTCATGCTCAGAAACGGCTACTCGCAATCGCTGGCAACCGGCACCATTGCAGCTTCCGGTACGCTGGGCCAGATTATCCCCCCGTCCATTGTGCTGATCATCCTCGCAGACCAGCTGGCCAGCGCCACGGATCAGGCGGGCACTGCTCGAAAGGCACTGCACAAGGAAGCGACGGGCGAACTCACCATGCCGTCCGAGTTTGCCGTTACCTCCACCAGTGCGGGTGAAATGTTCCTGGGTGCGCTGGTTCCAGGGCTGGTACTGGTGGGCCTGTACATGGCCTATATCCTGTTTTACGCCATGTTGAACCCGAAGAAAGCACCAGCGGTGCGTTTTGAGGGTGCCTACGATGGCCGGTTTCTACTCAAGGTGGCTGGCACGCTGATACCACCGCTGGCGCTGATCTTTCTGGTGCTGGGGTCCATCATCACGGGCATAGCCACCGTCAACCAGGCCGGTGCCATCGGCGCAGCCGGTGCCCTCATCATGGCCAGTTATCGTCTTAAGGACGGCAAACGCAAATACTGGCCCGCACTGCTGGCGCTTGTGGCGATTGGTGGGATCGCGTTCTCCTTGTCGGTAAACGACACCAACATCAAGAACATCAAAACAGCCGAGGATCTTCAGGCAGTCTACTTTGCACTGGGTATCGTTGCCGTGCTGATTCTGGCGTTGCTGTGGAGCGGCTTTCGCGTTAACCGCATCAACAACACGCTGCACGAGGTCATGATCGAAACCGCCAAGGCAACGTCTCTGGTGTTCATCATCCTGCTCGGAGCCGCCATGCTGACGGCGGCGTTCCGTGCGTTTGGTGGTGAGGAGCTGGTACGCGACTTTCTGAACGGCCTGCCCGGTGGCTTCTGGATGAAGTTCGTGATTGTCATGGCCGTGATCTTCGTGCTCGGCTTCTTCCTCGACTTCATCGAGATAGCGGTAGTGGTGGTACCCATCGTGGCGCCCATACTGCTCGCTGATCCAGGCGCCAACATCACGGCCGTCTGGCTCGGTGTCATGATCGGTCTGAACATTCAGACCTCATTTCTCACGCCGCCCTTCGGGTTTGCGCTGTTCTACTTGCGCGGTGTTGCACCGGCGGTGGTCAAAACCATCAACATGTACAAGGGCGTCATCGCCTTCATCGCTTTGCAGCTCATTGCACTGGGTATCGTCGGTTACTTCCCGCCACTGGTTAACTACTTGCCCAACCGGATGTCGCTGTTGTCTGAGACCGCACCACCTCCGCGCAATCCGAAGCTGCAGTACTGCATCGCTGAATACACCTACGATCAGTTCACCGAGAATCGTGGGCGTTATGACGGTGCCCTGGACAACGCCCGGAACCTGGATCTGTCGGTGCTGCCCGAGAAGCTGGCAGACGATCTGCAAGAGAGTTTCGACTCGGCGGGTGAAGCCATAGCTGCATTGTCTGCGGTGAAAGCGGCAGAGCAGGCCGTGATCGATAATCAGGATCGTTACCGCCCTGTTCATACACAGGTTCGACGCATCCAGGCCGATATTCGCAAATTGGAAGAGCGCATGGAGGAGCTTCAAGTGCGCTCCAATCGTGTTAACGGCGAAGGTGCAGAAGCACGTAAGGCGGCCCTTGATGAACGCATCACGAATCTGCAATCACAAATCAGTGAGCTGGAGCAAACCATTCCGGCTGAATGGGAAGCCGAAAACACGCGGCATGCCGAATTGCAGAAGATCGAAGTGCAGGCGCGCAACGACTATCGACGTATTGCCACAGAAGGCTACGAGACTCCCCGGGAAGTGGCCGACATATTGGCTGCCACCACGGCACTACGAGAGTTGGGCAGCGCCATACCCGACATGAAAACACTGATGGCCACGAACGAGCCTGCCGATCTGGTGGATCCACTCAAAGCGCTGGCAGACCAGTTCGGGGATATAGAAGGGGCGTCTGATATCAAGAAGGCGGTGTCCAAGGCCCGGTCGATTCTGCGCAAGAAGAACCCCGACACGGAGGCTGCCATGGAATCGATCGACAAGGCCATGCAGGAATACGAGGACGAGCTGGCCTGGCGCACGCAAGCTGAGGCAAACATTCTGCCCGGTTTGCAAGACTACGAGCGCGAGATGGCCAAAACCATCGGTATCCAGCAACAAGATCGACTCTCAAGAGAACAGGCGCTGGCCGTGGCTTCGTGCAGCTCTCATCATCGCGATCTGTCCCTGAATTTCTAAGGCACACCGAAACGGATATCCCCATGAGCAGCAGTCAGGTACAAGCCGACAACATCACCATGTCCTCCGGTGGGCTCTATTCGCTCGCAACCCTGGGTGCCAAGGATGTTATCGACAAGGCAACGCCCCGGGTACTGGAAGCGATGCTTTCGCTTCCCCGGCCTGCTGCCGCTGATCACTGGAGCTTCAGTGACATGGGATGTGCCGACGGAGGAACGTCGCTGAACCTGTGGCGTTCAGTTGTGCAAACCGTGCGGGGCAACAGTGACGCCGATATCCAGATTGTCTATGCCGACCAGGTGTTCAACGACTTCAATGCACTGGCCAGAATCCTTCACGGACACACAGACTTTTCTACCTACCTGCACGATCATGAAAATGTACACGTGCTGCAATCGGCATCGTCGTTCTACACGCCGATAGTGCCTGCAGGCTCGTTGCATCTGGGATTTTCAGCTACAGCCATGCACTGGCTCAGTGAGAAACCCGGCAATATCAGCAACCACGTCCATATGATAGGGGCTACCGGCAGCGAGCAGGCCGCGTTTGCCACGCAGGCAGCCCGGGACTGGCAGACTATTCTGCTACACCGCAGCCGCGAGCTCGTCTCCGGCGGCAAGCTGGTGCTTGTGAATTTCTGCAGAGATGAAAATGGCTGCTATCTGGGGAACACCGGTGGCGTAAACATGTTTGACAACTTCAACAACAACTGGAAGATGCTGCTCGATCAAGGCACCATCAGCGCAGAGGAATACGCTGCCATGACGCTGCCTCAGTACTACAACACCGTGGAAGAGTTCTCTCGCCCACTGCTCGACACGGCATCGGATGTTTATAAATCCGGC
>CALLPU010000394.1 GCA_938016235.1 uncultured Granulosicoccus sp.
TTTCATGATGCGGTGCTGCGTTTAGGCACTGCCCCCTTCAAGGAGAGAGTTTATGCCACTGCTGCGTAATGGTCACTGGACCGAAGAGAATCCCTGGGTGCGTCTTGAAGATGACACTCCCTATCCCACGGGTGATAACAGCTCTGCACCACTGCTCTGCAGTTTGCAGCGGTTTCTGACACTGCAATCAGAAGGATCGCATCGCGTGTCTGGAGTCTGGCTCAACCCAGACGACGATGTCATGTTGCTTGCTGAGCACCTGCAGCGCGTTCAGCTGATCGTAATCGATTTTCCCAAGTACACCGATGGCCGTGGTTATAGCCAGGCTCGTGTACTGCGCAAGCAACTGGGGTTTTCGGGAGAGTTAAGAGCTAACGGCGACATTCGCCCCGATCAATTGCTGTTCATGATGCGGGCGGGTATCGATGCGTTTGATTTCACCCAGGCGCCTGACAATGACCTGGTCCATCAGATACTCACCCGGTACCGGGTTAACTATCAACCCAGCTACGAACTACCCGTGGCGGGTTGAGCCATCTTGACGCACTCGGTGTCAGATGATTTGACCAACATGGGCTGAGTCTGCGATAGACTCAGCCCATGGACAAAAGACTGCTCGATATTCTGGTGTGCCCGGTGACCAAAGGCAAACTGATTGTGCGAGGGGACGAGCTCTGGTCTCGTCAAGCCGCACTGGCCTTTCCGGTTCGTGACGGTATACCCGTCATGCTCGAAGATGAAGCAAGAGCGCTGAACCTGGATGAATTAGAGATCCTGGAAAAAGAATCTCGCTGATCCCTATCCCGCGCGCTGCCTACTGAATGATTGGCAGTTGCACGGTAACCACGCTCGAACGCGCTTCTATCCAGCTTTTGCTACTGCCTTCGTAGCGACGCATCTGCAAGTACACAGACGGTGCATCCGACAATCGTGAAGAGAGCGCTATATCGTTGCCAAACGGCTGCCAGTTTGCACCCGTGAAGTCCTTGTTTCGGCTAACTCGATAGTGGCTCGGCTCACCAGAGACTGTGGGCCTTAACGTGGTTGAGTAAACGCCTTCCAGCACATCGATATCATCAATGACAATGGAAGAGTTCGAGGCTAAAGTGCTACCAGCGCGGCAGCGCGGCCCGGGCACGCCTTCAGCCAGCGTAACCTCTTTGATCAGATTGAAGCCGCGGGCTGGCTCACTGATCCGCATGCCGCTGAATCGTGTTTTTGAAACGGTAACAACGATAGGCATATTTGGCACTTCAACGATTGCCTGTCCTTCAGAGTCGGTAAACAAGGCACCAAATTGCTTGTAATTCCCTGGTAAGCCGACACACACAGAGGCACCTGATACTGGTTGTCCTGCTTCGTTCACCACCTTCACGCCGAACGTTCCGGCTACGGCGGACTGAGAACCCAGCGTCAACGCAACACCCATCAAAGAGAACACCGCAGGTTTAGCCACTGCGCGAAGTTGCTCTATAACCTTCAGTTTGTTTTTCACTACCTGTCTCCCAACTGTTCCATCCTGGGCGACACGTCAGATTACCGTCGTATCGCCTGCGAATGACAATACTATGACAGTTGGGAGAGCTCGAAATTAGCGGCGATCAATGGCTGAGAGTCCTGTCACACTCGTTCGTCAGGAAATGCTGCCTGTTGCGCATTGGGGGTGTGGGTCAACTACCCCACTGACGTACAGGGCCGGTGTCAACATGCACGAAGTTTGACTTGCTGTAGAGACCTACACCGCCTGCCGCCATGTGCAATGCAGCGGCTTGCAGCGTTTTAGACGGAATACCGGGGATATAGATGTCCGCGGCGCGGCCTTCCATGTGAAGGCTGTACTTGGCAACACCGGAAGACCGGCTTCTGAGCTTCGCATTGGTTTCAGGCGTTCGATACCCGGACAACACGTGCACAGGCTCACTCGTGTTCAGGATTTTTTGCAGCCTCAACAGCTGATCGTACAGATCAGGATCGATGGGACGAGTCACGTTCGCGCGCCGATCGCGCATCAAGTGATTGAGCTGGCTGATGTTTTCATCGATGTAAATGCCATGCGTGTAGTACACGACGTCCAGATCGTCCCAGGTATGAGCGTTGACCAAATGCAGCCGACGGGATTCCATGGGATCCAGCCCGGCGGTACTGGAGGGCTCAGCCGCGGCATCAGTGCCATTGGCTGCCGCCGGTTCTGTGGCCTGTGCCGCGGATGCTGTAAGCAAGGTGCCCGCAGCAACCTGCATGCACAGCCCTCTGATCGCCGGCACCCCCACTGCAGAGCATTTCAGAAATCTGCGTCTGTGGATTTGCAACGGCTTGTCAGTTGGGTTCGAACTCATAGTTTCACTACGCTTCACTGCAGAACATGAACGCTTCAATGCGAATTGCTAGCGAGATGTGGCGAACACATCGATTGGCTCATCCGTCAATTCCACGGCGTATTGTGCCATAGAACGTCTGTGAAATTTTCTGATCGAAGACGCATGAACAAACGTTCATCCTCGCTACCAGCGCAAGAATGTGACCAACGTCAAACGTAGGTAACCTCAAGAATCTCGTATTCCCGTACACCTTTGGGCGTCTGAACGCCCACCTCATCGCCAACGAGTTTTCCGATCAAGGCTCTGGCGACCGGCGAACCAAAGCTGATTCGATGTGCTTTCAGATCGGCTTCATCATCGCCAACGATCTGGTACGTTATCTCTTCATCGGAATCCATGTCCAGCAACTTGACAGTAGTACCGAACACCACCTTGCCATTGTTTGGCAGCGTTGTGATATCAATCACTTGCGCGGTAGAAAGTTTGGCTTCTATCTCCTTTATGCGCCCTTCGATAAAGCTTTGTTGCTCACGCGCGGCGTGATACTCAGCGTTCTCCTTGAGATCGCCATGCTCACGCGCATCGGCAATAGCCTGAATCACGGTGGGCCGCTGGTTTCCTTTTAAATCTGCCAACTCGTCGCGCAACAACGTTTCGCCACGCTTGGTCATTGGGACCTTGTTCATACCGTCTCCGAATGGATATCACTGAGTCGATAAACAGGGCTGTTTACCGAATGCGACAGGGCAGCGCATATCGCGTTTGCGCCTGATAGCGTTGTTGTATAGGGAATCTTGCGGCCAAGGGCCTGTTGACGTATGTAGTAGGAATCGGCAATCGCCTGACGGCCATCGGTGGTATTGATGATCAGACTGACTGCATCGTTCTTGATTTCGTCCAGTATATGTGGCTGGCCCTGCTGCAGTTTGTTGACTCTCCGGCACGTGATTCCAGCTACGGTAATAGCCTGCTGTGTACCGTCAGTTGCCATGATGTCAAAGCCTGCATCAACCAGGCTCTGCGCCACCGCCACAACGCCAGCTTTGTCTTGATCACGCACACTGATAAACGCAAGACCTGAATGAGGCAGCTCGGAAGAAGCCGCCAGCGACGCTTTGTAAAACGCCTCACCAAAAGTGCGCCCGGATCCCATCACTTCACCGGTGGATTTCATCTCCGG
>CALLPU010000395.1 GCA_938016235.1 uncultured Granulosicoccus sp.
TAGCAATGAGTGGTGGCATGGGCACCGCATTACTGACAACCCTGACTGGATTGGTGGGCGCCACGGTACTCAGCTTCCAGTACCTCATTCTGGGCCGAGAGAGTGAGTATCTGGTTGGCTTATTGTTGCGGGTACGCAACCGCCACCATTCCGTGCGAACAACCTCATGAGCGTTCGACTGCGACACCGCTATCGAGGCAACGTTGCAGGCTCCGACCCGTTCACTGATCTGTTATTCAACATTCTGCTGGGTTTTATTCTGCTGTTTTTTCTTGCCATACTGTTTATCAATCCTGAGGAAAAAACCGGCAAGATTGATATCGACGCACAGTACGTCATCACCGTAAGCTGGCCGGATGGAAGCACTGAAGATATCGATACCTGGATTGAAGACCCCAACGGCAATATCGTCTGGTTCAGAAACCGTAGCAGTAATCTGGTACATCTGGATCGCGATGATCGAGGCATGCTCAATGATACGCTGGAGATTAACGGCGCCGCTGTCACCAACCCATTGAATCAGGAGATAGCTGCTATTCGCGGAGTTGTGCGTGGTGAATACATCGTCAACGTGCACTATTACGAAAGCCAGACGCCACAGACAGTCCCTGTGTCGGTCAAGGTTGCGCGCGTAAACCCCGTATACACAGTGGCCTACTATGGCACCACTAACCTTGACAACAAGGGACAGGAAAAAACTGCTGTGCGCTTCACCGTGGCCGGTGATGGCAGCATTACGAATGTAAACCAGTTGCCACGAAGACTGGTTCCCAATTAAGCTCAACACATCGCAGCGAGTATTCTTGACTGCTGGATCAGGAGAACAACCATTCCTTATCTCGACACAACGGGCCTGATAATCGCCTACGTCGCCATCGCGGTGTTGCTTCTCGGCCTCAACTTGTACTCGAGCTGGAACTGGTTTGTAAAAAGCACGGCAAACGTTGTGGTTGTCGGCTTTTTCTGGGTGGTCTACAGCTCATGGCCAGGTGTACAAGGCTGGCCAGCAGAGCGCGACCTTCCTGATCAGTTCTATCTGCACGCAGTGAACGTTGCTGAACCCGACCGAATCTACCTGTGGGGCACCGAGTTTGAGCATGGCCTGGGAAAGACGGTGCCTCGTGCTTACAGCCTTCCGTACTCAGCAGCCCTGCACGATAAAGTGGACAAGGCTTCGCGCAAGCTGCGCAAGGGCCTGCCGGTTATTGGGCAAATCTCCAATACTCCCGGCACCAAAGCCGACCTCACATCGTTAGAACAAACCAACGTGTCTGATCAGAGCGTTGTGTTCGTCGATGCACCACAATCTCTTATTCCCGGAAAAAACTAGAGGAGTCTTATGTTTCGTTTCCAATTCCGTTCATCAACAACGCTGATTTTTTCAGTGCTGGTTTTGCTGTCGGCAGTCACGCATGCGCACGGTCCCACACGTCAAAAGGTTACAGAGAGTGTGTCGATCAACGCGTCGGCCAGCGATGTCTGGGCCGTGATCGGCGACTTTGACCGTGCCCACGAATGGTTGCCCATGGTCACAGACAGCAAGGCCGAAGGCGGCAATACGAAAGGCGCCACCCGCACACTTGTCCTGGGCCCTGGCGTAGAAATCCATGAGACGTTAAAGAAGCACAGCGACGAGACCATGTCGTACAGCTACAAGATTCCGGTCAGCACCCACGACGTCAACATCCTGCCCGTTAACAATTACTCGTCCACGCTGTCAGTCAAGAGCGATGGTGATGGCTCAGTGGTCACCTGGAAAGGTGCGTTTTACCGAGGCTATCCCAACAACGATCCACCACCGGAACTCAACGATGAAGCCGCTGTTGCCGCCGTAACGGGTGTCTACCAGGCCGGACTTGCCCATCTGAAAGACATGATCGAAAACCCGTGACACGACCGTGGTGCGGCCCGAGCCAAACGCTGTGCATACTGATCGCCCTCGTCATTGTCTCTTCCAGTGGCACAGCGCAGGCTCAGGCTCAGGCTCAGGCGCGGCCGCAGGCGTTCATCACTAACCAGGGAGACAACACGGTCAGTGTTGTCGATATCAACACTCACACAACGCTCAAGACACTGTTGGTTGGCAAGGAGCCTGCGGGAATCTCGGTGTGTGCTGATGGTAAAAACGCCTATGTCAGCAATCCCGGTGACGGTACTGTTTCTGTCATTGCACTACCCTCTTTGAAAGTTGTAGACACTATCCCCGTCAGCGACGGCCCCCTTGCAATCGTCTGCGATGAGAAATTGCTCTTCGTTGCCGACTGGTACAACAACACAATCAATGCACTGGCCCGATCAACTCTGAAACAGGTCGGGGCCATTGCAGCGGGCCGAGCCCCATCCGGTCTTGCGCTCGATGCCAGGCGCAATCGCCTCTACGTCACCAACCGGGATGACGATACCGTGATGGAGATCGACACCGATTCCCTGCAGCTCTTGCGAACTACCCAGACAGGCCACAAACCATGGGGCATTACGCTGAGCCCACGCCTCAGGCATTTGTACATCGCGAACGTTCAAGACAATTCTGTGAGCGTCGTGGACGCCTCCAGCATGAAACATCTTGCGCAAATCCCCGTGGGAGAAAGACCCTATGCAGTGAGCTTCGCACTGGAGGGATCACGGGCTCTGGTGAGCAATCAATATGACAACTCGGTCAGCATCATAGACACCGAATCCATGAAGGTGGAGTCGGTTCTGGAGGTGGACGAATACCCCGAAGGCGTCAACACGCTACCTGACGACCGTCATGTTTATGTCGCAAACTGGTTCAGTAATACGGTAACCGTCATCGATGCACGGAAAAGTGAGATCGTGGCGACGATAGAGGTTGGTGACGGGCCTCGTGCCTATGGGAACGCTGTTAACCCTTGATTGCGGATATGGGTCACTGGTACCAGCCTATAGAGGGTGATCTTTGTGCCAACACGCGATACACTGCCAGCGCGGATGTTTTCATCTGCATTACTCTTTTCACTTCTTACGGAGAAAAAGCACATGACATGGGAACTTCCAAGCGCAGTTGATGTCCGGTTTGGCTTCGAAATTACAATGTATTTCGCCAACCGCTAAAACTGAATAATCAATATCGGGCATCGGCCCGACAATTGATGCGAGGAAGCCGGGCATTGACCCGGCTTTTTTGTGCCCGCCATGGCGAAACCGATCGGTTGGCGGATGACCTCAATCCCGGAATGTGAAGCCGAGTCAGGGTCATGGAGGATTCTCAACACTAGAGTCGTGAAACATATAAAACGTTCCACTACACTAGCTCAGCTGCACAAACGCGGCACTGTAGGGTGGAATCTCGAGCGCTCCATTATCCAGCTCAGGAGCAAAGCCATGATGTTCCATTAACATCAGCTCCCGGTCTGTATCGATCTCGCAGCGCACGCGCTCCCCACCCATGTTGAATCCGCAGTACACAGTCTCGTTGCCATGGGTTCTCAGGAAGCTGAGTACACTGCCGATCACGGTGATACCGTCAAGATTGCCTTTGACTAGAGGCGCACACGATCGTCGGAACTTCAGAAACTTCCGATAATGCTCCAGCAAACTGTCGCTATCGCCAGTTTGCTCTGACACCGCCAGACGTTTGTGTGTCTCTGAAACCGGCAGCCATGGTTCAACGTCCGAGAAACCGCCGTTTTCAGAATCGACATCCCAAACCATGGGAGTACGACAACCATCACGCCCTTTGAACTTTGGCCAGAATGCAATACCGTACGGGTCTTGCAATTTCTCAAACGGTATATCCGCTTCAGGCAAACCCAATTCCTCGCCTTGATACAGACAGACAGAGCCACGCATCGACATCGACAACGATGCCAGCATCTTCAAGTGTTGTGCATAATGTTTTTTGGGCAATCGCCAGCGCGATGCATGACGTACCACGTCATGATTGGAGAACGCCCAGCACATCCAGCTGTCGCCCGCCTCGGATTCAAACTTCTCCAGA
>CALLPU010000396.1 GCA_938016235.1 uncultured Granulosicoccus sp.
GGCAGAGCCGCCACACTCGATGATCAGGCCAACGGGCCGGTCGCCGCCGGTATTGAAATGGGCGCCAATTGGGATGAGGTCATAGTGTCTTTGTCAGAAGACTCATCATTGGCCGAGCAGTTTGTAACGGCGTTTGGAACCTCGGGCATCACTCAAGAGCGCGTCGTGCATGCCATAGCGCGCTACGAGGAAACCCTGATCACTCCTTCCCCGTTTGATCGCTACCTGAACGGTGACGCCAATGCGATCAGTGACGAAGCGGCTGCCGGCTATACCGCATTTAAGGCACTCGGTTGTTCCGCGTGTCACCAGGGAATCAATGTGGGCGGAAACCTCTACCAGCGCTTTGGCGCTGTTCAGCAGGTTGATATCGCGTCGTTCAACGTGCAAAACGCACAACCAGTAGTCAAACCACGCGACCAGGGAGTGAGCATGGTCAAGGTTCCCTCGCTGCGTAACATCGCCCTGACGGCGCCGTACTTTCACGCCGGAAAGATCCAGGACCTGCCAACCGCCGTGCGAATCATGGGTTTAAGCCAGATCGGTAAAGTTATTCCCGATCACGATATCGACAATATTGTCGCGTTCCTGGAATCGCTAACAGGCGATTGGCAGCAGCACGCTGAGTTGATCGACTGAGGGGATTCGACGATGGTCACGCTGCACAAGAGAATCGCTCAAGGCATTCACGCCATGTCCAGACTGGAGCGCTGTATATGCTTCGCGATCTTGTTGGTGAGTGTATCGCTGGTTGCGCTGGTAATACTCAAACCGTCCATTAACACCGAGTTCCACAGCAAGTACCTGGACAACCTTAATGCGCTGGACGGCCTGTCAGGTTCTCTGGTGCGAAATCATTTGCTGGTCCGGAACGGCGAGATTACCCACTACGATTACCTGGAATCAGACTTACAACAGATGGAACGATATTCCCAGCTGGCCACTCTCGTTCCTCGGCACGTTGGTCCAGCTATCGCGCGCGCGGCCCAGGACCACATCGCCGACTACATGAATCAGTTATCGACCGTGCGCGCGCAGGTTGAATTGAGCAAACGCGCCATTGGCCTTCTCAACAACTCGCGATCTGCCCTGCGATTACTACGCCGCGAATTGAACGCCGAACTGATACAACAACAACGGTCGTCTATAAATTCAGAAGCCCTGACCACCGGCCTGCAACTCAATGAGGCCATCGCTGACGAGGCCAGCGTTACGCAGATCAACGTGCTTCTGAACCATCTTGAGAAATTCGACCTCGTACCACCGGTTCTGCTCGCCCAGATTCGGATGCATTCAGGAATCATCGAGCAGTATGCGCAACCGTTGAATGACGCATCCACTGCGCTGTACCAGTTAGCCAAAACGCTCCATCAACCGTCGCTGCTGCGCAGCGTCTACCACACACAACATCAAGCGGTCTATGCAGCCACAGCTCGCCAACTGTGGATCAGCTACGCACTGGCTGCATGTCTGGTTGCACTGTCACTGCTGCTCGTCCGGGTGAGTACGCAAGCCAAGAAAAGGGCGGAGCACGCCAAACACACTGCAGAGACTGCGCGTCAGGATACGGAACGTCAAATCGAAGCAACCCGTCTTGCGGTAACCGGGTGCAATGAAGTCCTCAGTGCTCTGGCACTGGGGGATTTCACACAACGTGTCACGCTAAACCTGGGAAATGAGCTCGCTGAGTTAAAAGATGGCGTTAATCGTACCGCTGATAGTGTTGAGTTCACCATGCAAGAGCTTGCTCGTATCTTGCAGAATATGCAACAGGGGGATTTTTCTGCGCAAATCGATGCCAGCGTACAAGGGGGATTCCGAGATCAGGTGGAGCAAACCAACCAGTCGCTCAGCGCAACCATTACTGGAATCTGTGACGTCATGGAAGCGATGCAACGCGGTGATTTTTCCCGGCGTGTGGAGCTCAAGCTTCACGGCAGTTTTGATCTGCTCAAGGAAGCGGTAAACGATTCATTGCACGCCATGAATACGTCCATCACGGCAATTTCGTCGCTCATGGAAGATCAGGCGAGCGGTAAGTTTGATGGTCGAGCAGACCCAGAATGGCCTGGCGAGCTGGGGCGTCTGGGAATATCCATGAACCGAACTGCTGAAAAAGTTCAGGCTACGGTGTGTGACATTCATCAACTGTCGACACACGTGACTCGTGCCTCGCTCAGCGTGCTGGAAAACACTCAGCAGTTGAATGATCAGTCAGCCATGCAGGCCGAGTCGATCAACATCGCGATGCGATCGGCTAATGAATTCAGCCATCTGATTGACCAAAATCGCAATGCCACAAAATCTGCGTCGGAGCTCGTGGACAAGTCGGCTGCTGACATCACCCTCGGTCAGAACGTTGCCGAACAAGCGACCAACGCGATGCAGTCGATCAACGCGAAAACGGCCGAAATCAGTCAGATCACGGAGACCATCGAATCGATTGCGTCGAAAACCAATCTGCTGTCACTAAATGCTGCGGTTGAGGCGGCGCGCGCAAATGAGCATGGAAAGGGATTTTCGGTCGTAGCCGAAGAAGTGAAGTCCTTGGCCAGACTCTCCGGCGATGCCTCCGCCAGCATCAGACAAATCATTCAGGACGCCGACAAGCAAGTGAAGTTAGGCGCGGATTCTGTAAAGGCCACCGCACAATCACTGTCAACTATCGGTGCGTCCATTGTTGACGTCAAAGACATTTCTACCGGAATCTCTGATGCGTCTCTGGATCAAAAAACGCATATGAAGAACATGACGGACACGGTAAGTGAGGCCCTCGATTTGGCTCGAACAAACCAGACTCTAGCTGAGAAGACGCACCATACTACCCGTGAGCTCGACTCGCTGGCCACTCAGTTGGCGGAACTGCTTGCGTTTTTCCACGCCGATCCTGCTGAGTCAGCAGACTCCCGGCAAGCGGCTTAGGCCAAACCGACTCTGCGCGTTGCGCTATGCGGCGCTGGAAGACGCTGTTGCCGCCAGTTTCGCCGACCCGTTTTTTCTCACCATCATGAGCACCTTCATACTCAAAGAAACCGTCGGCATACGACACTGGTCAGCCGTCGTGTTGAGGTTATTGGGGCATTGATCGTGGTGCGTTCTGGCGTCATCATCTCTGGCCTCAGCGTCTTGGATGACTCAATCCAATAGGCCGTTGCTATCGTTGTTATCGTTGTTATCGTTGTTATCAGTCTGTTGTGCGCCCACTGCACCGGACAATACCAGTACTGAACACAATCCCATTGCTCTGACCGGCACAAACACCCTATCTATTCGTTAGCTTGGTGCATTCGGGCAGGCCGGATGACCGGCCTGCTCTTGTGAATTAAATCACCAGCTGCGTACCGAAACAGGTTCCGAGGCGGTAATACCGTTCGTGACATCGCCACAGCATAGTCCCGGCATCGCAGTAACGCTCAACTGCCAGGCTTAACGATCAGGTTATTTTCAACGCGCACGACGCCGTCTACATTACTCGCTACTTCGCCAGCCATGTCTTTTTCAGCTTGCGTATCAACAAAACCGCTCAACTGAACGACATCGCGAAATGTCTCCACTTCCACGTCTAGCAACGTGCTTAAATCCTGCGACGCAAGTTCTGCTTTCACGTTGGTCGTGATGACAGAGCTGTCGATTATCTGGCCCGCGCTTTCCTGCGTTGGCGTACTGGCACAACCAATTGTCAGTCCCAAAACGATACTGATACCAGACGCACAAGCGATACGCTTTAATTTATTCATGATCAATACTCCGTAAGATTGAGATAGGAATACTAATGCGCTGATAATACCAAACGTAGCCGCCTGTAAGGAATACTCAGATTCGCTGTCGACTGGGAAGCGATGCTGGCGTTCATCACTCATGGATCGTTACAAGCCATGAGGAGATATTGCAAAATCAGCCGCCAGCATACCGAATGCTTATAGACCGCGTTACACTGCTCTCGAAACGCGCGAGCACGACCAGCAACGCTCGCCACATCCTGGAGACATGGATGAGTAAGGTGTCCGATTGCCGTCACCACCAGTCCGGACCTCTCATGAATCAGCCCTCTGTTTGTCACCATATTGTATTCACCGTCAGCCTGATCACGTTGATCGGCTTGTTGTTGCTGGCATTGTATGTACTGGCCGATGTATGGCTGTTGAGCTTCGGTGGCGTTCTCTTGGCCGTTGGTTTGCAGGGGCTCAGTGGCGGGTTGTCACGGTGGACACCGTTGCCCCAATCGTTGAGTACCACGGTCATCTGTTTGGGGTTCTGCCTGCTCTCTGGCCTGACCTTGTGGTCGATGGGGCCTGCCTTTATCGACGGACTAACGCAAATTCGAGAGGCCCTGCCCGGCGCACTGGCAAGTGCGCGTCGTTACGTTTCATCTCATGCTGAACTGACCCAACTGATCGAGACCGCGTCTGAGTCCCTGCCCGATCTTGAGCCGGGTCCGAGCATTCTGGGCAAATTCGGTGACTTGTTTTCCAGCGCCCTTGGCGCTGTATCCGCGTTAGGAAACGCATTGATTTTTCTCTTTGTTATTACGGTCGTTGCCCTGTACACAGCGCTGAGTCCGACGACCTACCTGAGCGCCTTTCTTTCTGTCCTGCCATCGCAGTATCACAACAGAACGCGGGACGTACTGTCGCAACTGGCGTCATCGTTGCGCTGGTGGCTTGCCGGCCGGCTGGCCTCAATGGCCGTTGTAGGCATTCTGACCTGGCTTGGTCTGCTGTTACTGGGAGTACCGTCGGCCGGTACGCTGGGCGCGCTGTCCGCTATTTTGTCGTTCATCCCCAACATCGGCCCCATTCTCTCGGCCATCCCGGCCATTCTGCTCGGCCTGAGTCAGGAGCCGACGGTAGCCCTGTACGTGTTCGGGCTCTATGTCCTGGTACAGACCGTTGAAAGTTATATCGTGACGCCGTTAATCCAGCAACGCGTCGTGTCACTGCCGCCCGCCATTGTCATTGTTGTGCAACTGGCGCTCGGTACAGCGCTCGGACTATTGGGACTACTGTTTGCGACGCCGTTAGCCGTTTGCGTCATGGTTCTGATCCGGACTCTGTGGATCGAAGATCGGCTTGGCGCGCAGCCGATACCGGCTCAATCCTAGTCCGGTACCACCTGGACGCGGGACGCTTGCACTGTTCACAAGAACCGCACGATGGCGACCGCCATCGGCATCAACAAGAGGCGTTATGTCATTACACATCGGTTTGATCGGGGGCGGTCCGCGCGGACTATCGGCGATCGAGAGTCTTTGCGCCGCTTACGCCAAACAGCCCGCCACGGCGATGCCCCGGATTGTATTGTTTGAGCCACAGGAAACTCCAGGTGCAGGACAGGTTTATAGTCCTGATCAGAGTCCACACAACTGGCTCAACGT
>CALLPU010000397.1 GCA_938016235.1 uncultured Granulosicoccus sp.
AACTCGCATGGTGCAATGCGTCAAGCTCAACAAAGAGGCGCCTGGCCTCGAACGCCCGACCTACCCGGGGGACTTGGGCAAGCGAATCTACCTGAATATTTCCCAGGAGGCCTGGCAGTCGTGGGTCAGCCACCAAACCATGCTGATCAATGAGTACCGTTTAACCCCGGTTGATCCGAAGGCACGCAAGTTTCTGGAAGAGGAAATGGAGAAGTTCTTGTTTACCGATGAAGCCGCCATGCCGGGTGGATACGTGCCTCCCGAGTCCTAGTGGTCCGTCCTTTAAATCTCGGGGACTCCCAGTCAAAATCCTCCCGGAACGGATCCAACGTTTCACGAGTAGCCCAGGCTGGCATGCTGCGACCTACGCCTCATCGTCGGTTTGACGGTTTGCCTTTTTCGTCCCTCAGGCTTGTGAGCGACGCTTGCTCACCAGGGACAATTTGCTGCGAAACAGGTGCAAATTCACGACAGGTTTTTCGTAATCGCTATAACGTTGAAGTCTTGAAAAGATCGATTGGCAAGAGAGGGTTGCGGTGTTTTTCAGAAAGAACAAGAAAGTTGTGGTGGGCGCCAAGACGCGCTCAACGGGCCATGTGGCGGTTACCGGTGCTCAAAGCCGTTTACCCACATCTCAAGAATGGCAGAGCCAGACCAACGGGGGCCGATCTTCACAGTCCCGGTTGAATGCCATCTACTCACAGCTGCTGAAGTACTGGCAACCTAACAACGATGGCTGGACGCGGCTGGCCTGTCTGGGCGAAATCTATTTCGTGGCAGACAGTTGGTTGCGAACCGCAGAACGGTACCGGCATTCAACCAACCAGCGGGACAATGAGAAGTACACCTTGCGAATGCCTGCGGTTGAACGGCTGTACGTTACCGTGGTGAATGAGCTGTGCAAATCTGCCGGCTGTTCTGCCAACCTGCTGCCCCAGGTTCTCGAGGAGTTGTTTGGACGGGTGATGACGAACCACGGCAGTCATATTGATGCCACGCCCGGTATGGCTCAGTACCTTACCCGGGCTGAAGCGGAACGTTATCGAATCGTGTTTGATGGTGGGTGGGCCTACATGTGGGATCCTGATAACCCGGCCAAACGCATCGTTGCCGATTCCACAGCCCGTACCTGGGAATACAACCCGCACGCGGGCGCGCTACCCGACATGTTTGAAGCCGGTTTTGCAGGCTTTGCCATGAGCATGAGCCGCAAGTTGTATATGGGCAATCATCGCGGCTGCTTCAGTAAAGACAATTTCTTCCATTCGTCGTATCTCTCCGGTGAAACTGTTCTGTGTACCGGATCTATCTATATTCAGAACGGCAGCGTTATCGGGTTGAGTAATGACAGTGGGCATTACCAGCCCACCATCGAACATCTCGCTACCGTGGTACAGGCCTTGTCTGCCGAAGGTGTGAATCCTGCGCAGATCATGGTGAAGGCTGTGGGCCACTCCTGGTTGCAGGCTGATGGCAGCCGAGGTACATCGAGTAGAAGTATGACCGGAGACAAGCTGCTGCACATGCGAGCCACATCCGGAAGGCAATTGTATGATCGTATGAGAATGAACGAAGAACTGATCAACAGCCGAGCCGGTGGCAGAACTTACACACGCGTGCGTACACTGCCACCTTTACCTGTTCGGTAAGTGCAAGTGTGCTTTAGGTGAGCCTGATAAGATTTGCAGGCGTACTGCTGTAGCGATTGTGCGCTTTGATGGCAGCGCTGAAGCGTTTCATTGAAGGATGGTGCGGCCTAACGGTTCACTCGTTGTGTGCGCAAGCTGATAACACATAATCACTACTGTAAATCTACATTGCTAGAGTTGCCCTAGGCTGTAGGCGATATAGTGGTGTAATTAAATCACTCAAGAGCTATTAGCAATGTCTGACAGTAAAGTCCTGCTCATTACCGGTGCGTCCAGCGGTATTGGTGAATCCACGGCAATGGCTGCGGTAGATGCTGGTTGGAAGGTAGCATTGGCCGCGCGCAGTGCCGATAAGTTGAGCGCACTGGTTGAGAAGCTGGGTGAGGACAACGCGTCCGCCCATGAGGTGGATGTCACGGACTATGACGCACAGGTTGCCATGGTGGAGGCCGTGCTCTCCCGGTATCAACGGCTGGATGCCGTCTTTGCCAACGCGGGAACCGGCGGAGAACCTGGTGGTTTTTCAGGTGCACCGGTCGAGTCATGGCAAACGATGGTGTCTGTGAACATATTGGGTGCGGCGTATACGATGCGGGCCACACTGGATACCTTGAAGGAGAACCGTGGCCACCTGCTGCTGACAGGTTCCGTGGCAGGTCGCAAGACACTGGCAGGCTCCATGTACTCAGCCACCAAGTGGGCGGTGTCGGCCATGGGCTATGGCGTGCGCGAGGAGCTGCGGGGCACCGGCGTTCGCGTAACGCTGATAGAACCGGGCCCGGTGGATACACCATTCTTCGATAATCCTATGCCTAATTCTCTTACACCGGATGATGTGGCGCGAACGGTGTTGTTTGCCTTGTCCCAGCCGCCGTCTGTGGATATTCACGAATTGCTGGTATTGCCTACGCCGGAAGTCGATCAAGGCTGACATCGCTGCGGCGAGCTAGTGTACGGAGTGTTGGCTCGCTGCGTCGGTACCCTTCGTGAGCTATCACCGATACGGCTGCCGTGTGTCGCTTTCACGAATTTGTAGGTTTGTCTTTTCATCCCTCAGAGTACTCGGATGGCTTGTTAGCGCGAACTCCTTCACAGGTTGGGATAACGGGTGTCCAACTGCCTACTGAGTAGTCGATGACGGTTTAAGAAGCGTTCTAATCGGTGCGGTATGGCAAATTCAGTGTCTAACATCAACTGCAACTTCTGCGGACTGACTCAGGCGCCGAGTCAGCCTCACTGTGCGGGCTGTGGTGCGGCGTTGCCGTTGCGCACCGGAAAGCACCAAGTAGATGAAAAGATGCTGGCCCTCGCTACGCAGGTGAACTCACTACTGGCGCGTGAAAATACCCGTGTAAACAGCCGGAGTCGTGTGACTCAAATGCGTCTAGGTATTGGCATGATTGGCATAGGGATCGTTGTCGTGATTATGGTAGGTGGCTCTAGCATGCGCAGTACGGTGATAGCTGAGCACGAAATGAAACGAGACAGAGCGGTGCAGCAGCGTTACACAAGAGCGCTGGAGATGGAGTTGTATAATGCGGGTGACGGATCACGGCCGATTGACGTGCCGCGCTAGCCTGTTTGTCAGCTCGCAGGGTTTAACTCCACGGTATTGCGCCT
>CALLPU010000398.1 GCA_938016235.1 uncultured Granulosicoccus sp.
TCGATCAAGATCAATCGCATCTACCGCAAAATCAAAACGCACCGGTGGGATGGCACCGGACAGCGAAGGCAAGCTTGCCTTGCCGGTAAAGTTGGTGTCGTCCAACGAGATGGTCAGATCGTTCAGCGCTGCACTGGCAGGCGTAGCGGCCAGCGCCAGCTTCAAGCTAGCCTTGCTCAATACTGTCTCATCAGCTGTTACAGGCGCTTCAATACCCAGCTTGGCAAACAGATCTCGCGGGTTGAATTCGTTACTGCTGAACTGCCCGGTAACGGTGGGCTCGGTGTCAAGGTTGCTCACGTTCACTGCACCGGCAAGCTCAATACCCATGGCAGCCAGGCTCAGCGTGGACACATCAATCTGCTGATCAGCGAGCATGGCCATCACATCGGCGCCCAGAGTAGCTTGCAGCTCACCGTTGGGTAGCGAGCCACCCTTGGCGTCGGTGGTCAGGGAAAAACCTTTAACGCTGTAAACCTGCCCGTCCAGATCGACCATCAGCTCGCCTGCGCCTTTGATATCGGCAGTCAGATCCATGCTGTTGCTGGCTACGGAGAAATCCACGTTCAAGTCAAACGGCTTCTCCAGCTCGATAGCCCCTGTGCGCAAGTTGAATCCGGTGAGCGCTGCATCGGTGCCCGTCATGGCATCGTTCCAGGCCACGTTGGCATCAAGAATTTCAATTCCACCGACTGCCAAAGCCGCGATAGTAGCTCCACTGCCTTCTACCTCGGTGGTGACCTGTGCATCACCATCACCTTCGGCATCAATAGTAGTTGTGGTCGTGGTGCTTTTCAGCAAGTCGTCCCAGTTAGTGGTGCCATCGGCCGCCCGTTGCAGATCCAGCTGCAAGCCTTTGAGCTCAACGGTGCGCACATTGATCTCACGCTTGATCAGCGGCAACAATTCCACTTTCACATCGGCGCTGCCAACGCGCGCAAACGGGTCATCACCGTAGCCTTCGGCGTTAGCCAGGGAAATCTCACCAATGGAGATTCCGGCCCACGGAAACACCGAAGGGCTCAGGTCGCCTGCAATCTGCAGATCTCTGCCAGTCTGTTTCTTCACCTGGTTCTGGATGGTGTCCTTGAAGTCGTTCCAGTCCACCAGATACACCAGTGCTGCAATACCGACACCCACGACGAGGAAAAGAACGACGATCGTTCCAAGCAGCCACTTCAGGAATTTCATTTCAACGCCTCTTGCCCGAGGCAGGCCACTTGCCTACCCGGAAATATTGTTATCGATCCAAGTGTATCGCACAGATTGTGTTCACACCGTGACTACTGCAACTGCTCCATTGTTGGAGGTTGAGTGCAAAATTCAGACTCATTTAGCCGTCAGAATATCGACGCCATTTGCACTCACTTGGCTAGAAAAACACGACCAGAATGGCGTAATCACGCAGCCCGCCATGCATTCCCCGAAGGCGACATTGAAGCAATCCGCCACTCGGTCGACGCAGTGTTTTGAAACGCCTTGATTCGGCAAGTTCCGCGGCGTTTGCCGCGCACCGGCAATGGGCTATTCGCTCGGCATTACCTGGCCCGGTAATCGCCGGACTTGCCACCACTTTTCTCGAGCAGGTGAATCTCTCCCATCTGCATGCCTCGGTCCACCGCCTTGCACATGTCATAAATGGTAGCCAGTGCCACCTGCAACCCGATCAAAGCCTCCATCTCCACACCAGTTTGAGAGCGCGTTTCGGCCCGAACCTCGCACCTGACGGTGGTATCGGCATCCTCGAGGAAAAAATCCACCTCCACCCGAGTCAAACCAATGGGATGACACAGCGGAATCAGGTCGCTGGTGCGTTTGGCAGCCATGATGCCGGCAACACGCGCAATGCCCAGCACATCGCCTTTTTTATGCGTGCCCGCGCTCACCATGGCGTAGGTGGCAGGCAACATGGAGATCTTGCCACCCGCCACGGCCACGCGATGTGTGACGGCCTTATCACCGACATCCACCATGTGGGCCTCCCCGGCGGCGTTGAAATGCGTCAGTTCTGAAGGTTGATCGGACATGGGTGACTCATTGTGTGACGGTATTGGTTACTATTCGAGCATATAGTTATTCGGACAATTGCATGGCCATCAAGGTCAAATTTTTTGCCAGCCTGCGAGAGCAGCTGCCAGAGGGCATCAATCAGGTCGATGCCGACGGTATAGAAACCATCAGCGATGTGTGGGAGCGCGCCACCAGCACCCAGCTGATGCCTTCTCACGTGCTCTGCTCGGTCAACCTGGAACACCGGGAACCGCACGAATCGGTCAGTGATGGTGATGAAGTCGCGTTCTTCCCGCCAGTGACAGGTGGCTGATGAGCGTCCAACTGGAAGCCGACTCGTTTGATCCGGCCGTTGAAATTGCACGCTTCGAAGCCACCCTGCCCGCGGGCAGCTTTGGTGCCACCGCAAGCTTTGTGGGCACCATGCGGCATCACAATGAAGGCGATACGGTCACGGCAATGACGCTGGAGCATTACCCGGAGATGACCGAAAAGCAGCTGCAAGGGGTCATTGACGAAGCAAAATCACGCTGGGACATCATTGATGCGCTGATTGTGCATCGTGTTGGCGATATTCTGCCAGGCAACCCGATTGTGCTTACCGCAGTGTGCTCGGCACATCGTGCAGCGGCCTTCGATGCCTGCCGCTTTCTGATGGAGGCGCTGAAAAGCCGGGCAACCTTCTGGAAGAAGGAAACACTGGCCAGTGGTGAGACACGCTGGGTAGAAAAGAACACACCGGGTTAAAAAACCGTGAGCGGTGCGACTATGACAGGGCAGAGAGATCGGATCTCAGGCGTGGGCTTTGAACTTTTGAATGGCCGTCAGCGATTGGGCAACTGCACATAGCTGGTGACACGTCCTCGCTGTATCAGCAACAACAACTCGTCGCCAGCCCTATCAACGATGCGCTCAATATCATCTATCGTGCCGACACCCTGCCGATTGATGGACAAGATGATGTCACCGGGTCGCAACCCCGATTGAGCCACCCGGCTACCCGGTTTGACCGCTTCAATCACCACATACCGACGACCGTTGCGCGATTGCTGCTCCGACAGCGCAACTTCCGAGGCGAGCGGATTAGTGATCGGCAGCGCACCCACAGTGACATCAATAGACTGCGGTTGCTTGTCCCTTACGATTTCAACGGTGAGTTGCTGTCCAAGTCGCACCAGCCCGATGCGGTTTCTGACCCCTTGCAGGTCTCGAACCCGACGACCGTCAATGGCCGTTATCACATCACCGGGCTGAAGCCCGGCATCCTCGGCCGGAGACCCGGGTTGCACACTGCCTATGACAACGCCAGAGCGTGAATCAACCCCGAACGCTTCAGCAAGCTGCGGGGTTAATGCCTGTGCAGTGATACCCAGTGCACCCCGTTTAACCTCACCAAATTCGAGCAACTGATCAGCAAGGTCGGCAGCCATGTTCGATGGTATGGCAAACCCGATGCCCACGTTGCCACCGCTGGGCCCCACTATGGCGGTGTTGATACCAATCAACTCGCCGCGAAGGTTGATTAGCGCACCACCACTGTTTCCGGGGTTTATGGATGCATCCGTCTGAATGAAGTCTTCAAAACTCTCTATACCCAATCCGCTGCGCCCCAGTGCGCTGACAATGCCCGAGGTCACGGTCTGACCTAATCCAAAAGGGTTACCGATCGCAATGCAGAAATCTCCGACACGCAACGCAGAGGAGTCTGCCCATTCCAGCTGAACCAGATTGGTAGCTTCAATCTTGATTACCGCTATATCTGCATCCGGATCCGTGCCAATCACTTGCGCCTGGAATTCTCTGCCATCGCTGAGTGTTACCGTGATCTGCGCCGCGTTCTCGATCACATGATGATTAGTGACAACCACCCCTTCTGCTGCATCGACTATCACACCCGATCCCAGGCTCTGCGCTGGCGCCTGATCAGGCTCATCGTCGAGCCCGAAAAATCGCCGGTACAGGGGATCATCCATCAGTGGGTTCTGGCGTCGCATGGGCCCACGTGTGGATATATTGACAACGGCTGGTGTTACACGCTCCAGAACCGGTGCCAGACTCGGTAGCGGTTCTCCATCAATAATCCCTGGCAGTAACCCGTACGCAGGCAGGGCGCACGTGATGCCAGCCAGCAAGATAAATCTCGCCAGATTGTGTCTGAATACTTTCACGCAATACGCCATGGGAACACTATGAAAACCAAATGGATGCCACAGTGTACAAAACCGTGTCACGACTGCTCAAGGTTGGCAGAGTCAGTTCATCACAACACAATGACCTGAGCCGCAGACGTATCCCTCGGGCTTTGACACAATCCCGTATACCCCCTTGGATCAGGAACTGCCCGACGTCTCTACAGTCCAGACAGTGTCGTTGATCATGTGTATGGGTTCGCCACTACTGTAGGCATTGATCTGATCGTAAATATCAGCAAATTGCATGTCCAGTTCATCTTCAGTCACGTAACCGATGTGCGGTGTGCTGATAACACAAGGATGAGTAATGATGGGATCGTCCGTATCCGTGAAGGGTTCTACATCAAATACATCCAGCGCCAGGCGCCCAGGCCTTCCCGCATCCAGACTCGCAAGCAACGCACCCGGTTCAACGATCTTGGATCGGGACGTATTGATGAATGTCGCCGTAGGCTTCATGGCTGCAAGGTCACCAGCGCTGATAATGCCCGTCGTGTCTGGCTTCAGCCTGACATGAACACTGACAAAATCTGATCGGGAGAAAAAATCCTCGCGAGACTCCGCCAGTCTTGCACCGTCTGCCAATACTCGAGCACGACCCGCCTCCGATGCCCACCACTGCACAGTCATGTCAAACGCCTGAGCGTATTTTGCTACTTGCCTTGCTATACGGCCATAGCCGTACAGACCCAGTGTGCGACCAGCCAGTGTCTGACCCACACCCATCTGCCACTGACCTTGCTTGAGCGAAGACATTTGCTGCGGTAGCTGTCGCGCTGACGCCAGGATGAGCGCAAACGTCAGCTCCGCTGCAGCGATAGAAGGCGTGTCTGAATGCATGTTCGAACACAGCAAAACGCGATTATCCGTACAGGCTGATACATCGACATGAGGATAGACACTGCGCTGTGAGATGAGCTTCAAACCAGGCAGGCGCGCCAGCAGCTCTGCCGTAATTTTTGTTCTCTCTCGAAACAACACCAGGGCTTCTGCTTCTGCCAACCGTTCCGCCAGTACGTCCACGTCTTCTGTGTGATCGGTCCACACAGTGACTTCGTGATCACTCAATCGAGAATAGCTGGACAGGGTTTTCAGCGTATCAAACCAGTCATCAAGGATATGTACTTTCATCAGTGTCTAAACCAGGCTTTTATTCAGTTTCAGGCTGAGGATTATTTCCATGTCAAAAAATCCCCGACAATTAGGCAGCGCCTTGTCCGCACGCTAATGAGGCACTCTGTTCTTCGTGATTAATCAGCGCATGACCACGCGTAAGAATAATCACGTCTATTCTTTCCAGCGCATCAGTTTTCTGACAAGCGGCGCACACGTAATCACCAGTATGATTCTGGTCAGGTGATGAACGATAACAAAACCCAGGTCTGCTCCAACAACGATGGCCAGCAGCGTCATTTCAGCCTGACCACCCGGCGCAAAGGCAAGGAAGGCATCCAACGGTGGAGCCAGCCCCGCAAGAACCACTATCTCAGTGAACAGCAACGCAAGCACAGACAATAATACGACAAACGCAACGCCTGCAAGAACATCCCTGCGCAGCTCAGAAAGTGTCACACCCACATAACCGACACCTATGCCGATTCCAATCAGGAATTGCGCACCCAGAATGGCCTCTGCCGGTGGCCGAAAGTGAATAAGCCCTGACAAAGCCAGCAGGGCTGTCACAAACATCGGACCTAATATGGATGCGCCAAAGAGGCCGATGCGCTCTCCACCTTTCCATCCAATCAGGGCAGCCACTACCATCATGAGCATTTCGAGCAACGGAATGTCACTGGCCGGCGCTCCCATAGGCGCATCCAGTGATGCACCAAATCCAAAGCTCAGAATGATGGGTGCAACCGTCACAATGATCAGCACACGAGTGGCATGAATCAGGGATAACGCCCGTCCATCGCCTCCGGCTTCAGTGCCAAAGATCACCATATCCTGCAAGCCACCGGGCATGGCCGCATAGTAGGACGTGACCTTGTCGAACCCACACACACGGTGGAAGAAGGGCACTCCGATGACTGCAATGATGAGAATGTAGAGGGGTATGAAAGCCACGGACACTGCCATCTCAGGTAGTCGATGCAGCACCTGCGGAGTAATCGAAGCGCCTACTGCAACACCCAGAATGGTCCGCGCGGCTATCGATATCTGACCGAAACCTTTTAACGGCCGTCTGGCGAGTGCGGCCAACAGACAGAAGCACATGGGCCCGAAGAGAAACGGCAGCGGTAGACCTGAAACACTGAAAACAAACACACCCACAGCGGCGATGACGAATGTCTCCAGCTGAAGGCGATCGAGCATTGCGGCACTCTAGTATTTAGGACGAGTTTCAATTATTCCACACATTCGTATACAAATGTATACAATATGGGAATAGTTGAATAGACCTGCGATCAGTATTGAGTTTTCGTGATGAGTAGTAGCGACCGCCCTCAGGGACGTGACACGTATGAACGCATCCTGTCCGAAATTCGCACGGGATTGCTCGCTCCGGGAGATCGCCTGACGGAAACGGATATTGCTGCACGGCTGGGTATTTCTCGCACCCCCGTCAGGGAAGCCATGCGCCAACTGGAGTCTGACGGGCTCATCACACACACCCCAAGATCAGGCACCACCATTCGCCGACTGGACTATTCCGAAATTTCCGAGCTGTACGAAATGAGAGCAGTACTGGAAAGCACTGCCGCGCGATTTGCAGCGCGAGCCGCTTCCGATGTGGAGGTGGAAGAAATCATGGACGTTCACGAGGCCATGTGCAAAGCCAAGGACACACTTGAGCTGTTCCAGCTAAACCAGCAATTTCACCAATGCCTGCTGGATGCATCTCGTAATCGTTTTCTGTTAAGCGCCGCGCATTCCATCGAGAAAACACTGCTGATTCTCGGCCCGTCCACACTCAATGAGTCAGCCAGACCCGCCCAGGCTAACGCCGAGCACGCAACAATTGTCAGTGCCATCCAGTCGCGCAATCCTGCAGAGGCAGAAGAAGCCATGCGTGCACATATCGAATCCGCCCATCGCGCAAGGTTACGGCAGCTGCGTCAATACAATACTGGCACTACGAACTGATCATGCACAAATCGATGACCAACACAGACTGGCAAGTCATTGTTGTCGGCGGTGGCAATGCCGGTTTATGTGCGGCCATAGAAGCAGCTGAACAAGGCAAGCGTGTACTGCTGTTGGAGTCAGCTCCCAAAGAGTACCGCGGCGGCAATTCCCGTCATACCCGTAACTTCCGGTGTATGCACAATGCCCCGTTGGCCAAGCTGACCGATAGCTATCTTGAAGACGAGTATCTGCAAGATCTTTTGGCAGTCACAAAAGGCAAGACTGATCCGGAACTGGCAAGGATGACCATACAGCGATCAGAAGACTGCCTGCCCTGGATGGAGGCTCATGGGGTCCGCTTCCAACCCTCACTCACCGGTACCTTGTCATTGAGCAGAACCAATGCGTTTTTCCTGGGTGGCGGCAAGGCGCTGGTCAATGCCTACTATCAAACCCTTGAAAAACTGGGTGTAACCGTGCAGTACAACGCCACCGTCCAGCACTTGCACCTGTCTGAGAGTAGCCATCGGGTGGAATCGATTGATGTCGAGATCGCAGGCGTTACAACCCGGCTAAACGGCAAGTGCTTTGTGCTGGCCAGTGGTGGATTTCAATCAGACCTTGACTGGCTGGCACGAGCCTGGGGGCCGGCAGCAAAAAACTTTCTGGTTAGAGGCACGGCCTACAATCGTGGCGTTGTGCTGAAGAACATGATCGAGCAAGGCGCTACTACGGTAGGCGACCCCACCCAATGCCATGCTGTTGCAATAGATGGTCGTGCGCCACAATTCGATGGTGGCATAGTGACACGGCTGGACTGTGTTCCTTTTTCTGTGGTTCTCAACAAACACGGTGAGCGATTCTACGACGAAGGCGAAGATGTCTGGCCGAAGCGCTACGCTATCTGGGGGCGCCTGGTCGCCGCTCAACCGGATCAGGTGGCCTATTCAATTATAGACAACCAGGCAATGACCTTGTTCATGCCGTCAGTTTATCCTCCGGTGTCAGCCAACAGCCTGGAGGAACTGGCAGAAAAACTTGGACTGCCTGTGGAGAAAACCATCAGTACGATAGAACATTACAACCAGGCCTGTCAGGATGGCCAGTTCCATTCCACCACACTGGATGGTCTGTCAACACGCGGGGTGCATCCTGCCAAGAGCAATTGGGCACGACCCCTGTCAAAACCGCCCTTTCACGGCTACATGCTCAAACCCGGAGTCACGTTTACCTATCTCGGACTGAAGGTAGACGGCAGCGCGAAAGTACAGAACGCGCACGGTAACTTCGCTAATGTCTGGGCGGCCGGAGAAATCATGGCGGGCAGCATTTTGGGTCAAGGTTACCTGGCAGGTTTCGGGATGACCATTGGTACCGTCTTTGGACGCATCGCTGGAAGGGAAGCTGCAAAACATGTCAATTGACAACACTGGAGAAGCACGCAGGCAATTGGGCATATGCAATGCCTGTCGCTATTGCGAAGGGTTTTGCTCAGTCTTTCCCTCGTTACAGCAGCTACGCCAATTCAGCAATGCTGATATCACGCAGCTGGCTAACCTGTGCCATAACTGCCGAGCCTGCCACTATTCCTGTCAGTACGCCGCGCCACACGAATTCAAGGTCAATATCCCCGTTGCACTAGCTGACGTACGGGTAGATAGCTGGAAAAGACTGGCCCGGCCCAGAGTGGTTGCCAGTGCTTTCCAACGCCATGGTGTATTGATTGCCGCCCTGCTGGTCATCACGCTAATGCTGTTTATCAGCCTGCTTGGCGGTCAATCACCAGAGACGGGGTCTGGCTTCTATCAATACCTGTCGCATACCACCATGGTGCTGATTTTCACACCGGCGTTCCTGCTGCCGCTGGTGTTGATTGCGGACGCTGTCAGACGCTACTGGCGAGAAGTGGGCGGCGAAGCTATCAGCACATCTCATCTTCGCGGTGCTTTCAATCAGGCTGCTTCTTTGAAGAATCTCTCCGGCGGACAAGGCCAGGGTTGTAATTTTGAAAAGCAGGATCACTACTCCAACGCCAGGCGATACTGGCATCAGGCCACTGTTGCGGGTTTCCTGCTGTGTTTCGCCTCAACGAGCACAGCAACACTGTTGCACTATCTGTGGAACTTGCCAGCACCCTACCCCTGGTATTCATTGCCCAAATTACTGGGAGTACCCGGTGGAATACTGCTCACGCTGGGATGCTCAGCTCTGGCAGTACTCAAACTCAAGGCTGACAGAACACTGGGCGCGACCGGTGTCTGGGGTGCGGAAATGGCTTTTGTGCTGCTGCTCGGACTGACTGGGCTTACCGGTCTGGTACTGTATGCCATCACCGGAACGTCCTGGGTAAGCACAGCGCTTGCACTGCATCTTGCCTGCGTGTTCAGCCTGTTTCTGTTGCTGCCTTATTCGAAAATGGTGCACGGGTTTTTCAGACTGACCGCATTGATCAGACACGAGCAAACGCGAACCACTGATGACGGATAACCAGTAACGGATAACTGCCAGCCAACGACGCTTTAAAACCGCAGGCCAGTCGGTCTCACCCGAGCATGGTTTCGCGAGTTCCCACACAACTTCCCCGTGGCATCACACTGACCTTATGTAGCTCTGTATCGTCAAAGCGTGTGATATCAGCTGTCAATCACTAGCGGAAACGTCAGAATTGCTGTCACACCTGCTCCGGTATTATCGAACCGAAAACCACCGCCATGACTCTGTGCAACGGATTGCACAATAGACAACCCAAGCCCTGTGCCACGACCTGGATTAACCTGTCCGAATCTCTCCAGTGCCTTGATCATTTCCTGCTCTGACATACCCACGCCATCATCTGCAACGTCGATCTGAGCAAGATCATGGAATGTTGATACCCTCAGACTGACCGAGGAAAGATCTGATCCACCATGCTTCACCGCATTATCAATCAGGTTAACCACCGCTTCCTCAACCATTAAACGATCTCCGTTGACGGGGGCATGCTGCGCCTCAACAGCCAGTGAAAGATGAACGGTATCAGGCAGCCTGCGTCTGGCACTGTCAACCGCGTTGGTCACTACGTCAACAAGGTCAACCCGTTCATGGAAGTCTGCACTACCTGCCTGGTTGGCTCTTTCGAAGCTGATCAGCTTGTTCGCAAGCTCACTGACTTGTTGTGCAGACTCATAGAGGTCTGTGGTACGAGACAAGGCAGCCTCTGCATCGGGAGCAGACTTCACAGCTTCAGCCATTGCCATCATGCCTGCCACCGGGTTTCGCAACTGATGCGCAGCATTGGAAATGAACACATTCTTTGCCTGCATGGATTCACTAACCTGTGCCAGCAGTGAATTCAGCGTGGCCACAACTCCTTTGACTTCCGAAGGCACTGCCCGCCTGATCGGTGTCAGGTCTGTGCTTGAACGAATCGAAATTGCGTGCTGAAGATCAAGCAAGGGTCGCAAGCCTACTCCCACACCCACCCAGACTATCAACGCTACACTGGTTGTCAGCGTGGCAATGACTATGAAGGTCTGCAAGGCCTGGTCTCTGACGAACGCCTCTCGAACATCGGTGTTCTGCCACACCGTGAAATTGAACATACCCTGCAACCCATCGATCTGCATGGGTTCACGCAGTCGTAAAACGCGCACCGGTGAACCATGGTAAGTCGCTTCATAACGTTGCAATCGATCTGACGGTGACAGGGAAGTGGAAACAGGTGGCGTCGCGTAGCCTGTAACAAAGACACCATCGGGCGCATAGACGTGATAGAACACACGTCCGCCCGAGGTATCGTTGATAAGGTCACGCGTGTCCAGTGACAACGCATCCCCACCAGACGCCGCTATGTCACGCGATATGGCTGACGCCGTTGACAACAGCTCATCATCAAAGCGCGACTCTGCACGCGCACGCGTATTCTGATAAGCCCAGTAGCCCAGGATGCTGGCAACGATGAACAGCGGCACCAGTATGAAGAGCGTGATGCGCCCCTTGACAGACATGATATCGCGCATCAATCCAGCTCAACAATGGTGTAACCGATGCCTCGCTGCACGCGTATCCCCACGCCGAAGGGCTCCAGCCGTTTACGCAAACGCGACACATGCACCTCAACGACTTTCTCTTCCACGTCCATACCCGTGCCGTATAGCTGATCCAGAATGGAGGCCTTGGTCAGACTGCGCCCTCTCGCTTTTAACAACGCTTCAAACAAGGCCAGTTCACGTCGCGGCATTTCAATCGTCTCACCGCCCGATTTAACTTGTCGCGACGTGATATCCAGTGTCAGTGAGCCAATCTGTTCGGTGTACACCGGCTCGCGCACTCGGCGTCTGGACAACGCACGAACTCTGGCGAGAAGCTCGGCCATGTCGAACGGCTTGACCAGGTAATCATCGGCGCCGGCATCCAGGCCGAGTACACGCTCGCGTGTCTCGGAGCGTGCGGAAAGCAGAATGACGGGGCGCTCATCGCCCCGAGCGCGAAGGGATTTGAGAATCTCGAAACCGTTCAGCCCAGGCAGATTGATATCCAGAATGATGACATCAGACACGTCGGATCGCAGGAACTGCTCTGCCTGCTGGCCATCGTGCAACAGATCAACAGCGTGACCTTCATCACGAAGGACATAGGCAATGCCTTTTGCCATGCTCTGATTGTCTTCAATGACAACTATGTGCACCAAAAAGCCCCACGATGAAAGTTTCATGAAAGGTTCGCAGCGCACCCTGTCCGAGTCAAGTGCGTCAGCCACCGCGACATCATCACGTAAAACAACAGGCAGTGCCAGTTGAATACCAACAACGGGACCGCCAGAACACCGCAAGAGGACACCAGAACACTCATGAAAATACACCCTTTTCCAAGCACACTGGCGGCCAGCCTGATCGCCGCCGCCTCTCTCACCGCGGCGAATACCGCAGCAGCAGACATGATCGATCTGTCCGGCAAAACGGTTGAATGGGTCATACCCTTCTCAGAAACCGGCGGATCAGCCAAATGGGCCAACTTCTACGCGCCGCTGCTGAGCGATGCCCTGGAAGGTAATCCCACAGTTGTCGTCAAATTCATGCCCGGCGCAGGATCCACCAAGGGCGCCAACTGGTTTAACGAGCAGAAATACAAAGATGGCACGGTCATTTTCGGGTCATCCGGTTCTACCCAATTTCCTTTCCTGCTTGAAGATCCACGCGTACGGTACGACTACGCCAACTGGGAAGTGGTTCTGGCCAGCGGAACCGGTGGCGTTGCCTACCTGCCACCCGATATGTCTGGAAAACTGGACGGCATCAACGCAGAGCCTTTAAAAGGCGATGAATTCATCTACGGATCACAAGGGGCTACCCGTCTTGATCTGGTGCCTTTGCTGGCCTGGGAGATGCTCGGACTCAACGTCGAGCCGGTGTTCGGTATCAAGGGCCGGGGAGATGGTCGCCTGATGTTCGAACGTGGCGAAGCCAACATCGACTACCAGACATCGTCATCCTACCTCTCAGGCGTAACACCCCTGGTGGAAGAAGGTAGCGCTGTTCCGTGGTTCAGCTTCGGTTCACTGAACGATGCCGGTGAGATCGTGCGCGACCCCACCTTCCCTGACATGCCTACCTTCAAGGAAGTCTGTGATGCGACGCCTGGTTGTGAGACGTCCGGTCAGCAGTGGGAGGCGTGGAAAGCCTTTTTTATTGCCGGATTCCCAGCACAAAAGATGGTGTTTCTGCCCAACGGCGCCAGCGACGATGCCATTGCCACCTACACCGCAGCATTCGATGCCATCAAGGCACGGGATGACTTCGCCGAGATATCGGCAGCTCGTCTGGGCAAGTACCCACAAATGACCGGTGACGCTGCCACTGTGGCCATGCAGAGTGCAACCTCTGTCCCTGATGACGCCAAGGCGCTGGTCATCAACTGGTTGCAAGAGCGATACGGCGTTTCGCTGAAATAGGCACGGGCTCAGCGTGCTCGAGCCGGTCTTGTCACCAAGGCCGGCTTATTACGTCAACCCCATACCCATGCAAATCGTGCATGGTTGCGGGGTTTCCTGACTGGACCGCCAACACCAATAGCAGGCATAGCCTGACGAATCCCTAATAACAAGCCGGGATTTATTGCGGGTAGAACAGTGCCGTCCAGGAACGTTGCATTGAACAGGAACAGGCATGGATACATTTCTCACGGCCATGGCGGCGCTCTCTGATGCCGCTACACTGATATCCAACATAACGGTACTGGGCTATCTGGTACTGGGTGTGTTCATGGGTCTGGCTATCGGTGTGTTTCCAGGTCTTGGCGGTATCGCAGGTCTGTCCCTGCTACTGCCGTTCATGTTCGGCATGGATCCCATTCCAGGGCTGGCCCTGATGATCGGCATGGTGGCGGTTGTGCCCACTTCCGATACCTTTGCGTCGGTGTTAATGGGGATACCTGGCTCTTCAGCATCGCAGGCCACAGTGCTGGATGGATTTCCCATGGCCAAGAACGGACAGGCTGCCAGAGCACTCTCAGCAGCGTTTGCAGCATCCCTGTTCGGTGGTCTGGTGGGTGCCGCGTTTTTAACACTATTTGTACTGGTTGCCCGCCCACTGGTACTCGAATTTCGAACCCCTGAACTGCTCATGATCACCATCTTCGGTCTGTCGATGGTGGGCATACTGGCAGGTCGTGTTGCCATCAAGGGCATTGTGGCAGCCGGCCTGGGTATGCTGATCGGCACTATCGGTGAAGGTGATAGTGCCGGTGCCTTGAGAATGGCCAGTTACGACTTTCCCTACCTGACTGACGGTCTGAAGCTAGTCATTGTCGGGCTTGGCATTTTCGCCATTCCGGAAATCATTGCGCTGCTTCGCCAGGATCGCGCCATATCAGAACGTGCCGAGCTCGGCGGCGGCTGGCTACTGGGCGTCAAGGACTGGTTTGCCAATATCTGGCTGTCGGTTCGTTGCTCCATTATCGGTGTGGTGGTGGGTGTTATTCCAGGCTTAGGAGGGTCCGTGGTTGACTGGATAGCCTATGGGCACGCCGTCCAGACCACGCCCGACAAATCCACATTTGGCAAAGGCAATGTGCGCGGTGTCATCGGCCCGGAAAGCTCCAACAACGCCAAGGAAGGTGGCGGCCTGGTTCCAACGCTGTTGTTCGGTATTCCCGGTTCCGGCTCCATGGCGATCTTCATTGGTGCCATCGCGCTACTGGGCTCCGGGCAAATTGAAGTGGG
>CALLPU010000399.1 GCA_938016235.1 uncultured Granulosicoccus sp.
GAAAAACGTTGATCATCGGTGACTCTACTGAACGTTGAGCAAGCCATGGAACATCGCTGCCAGACACCAATCCTCCTTTCTTCCAGACTCCCAACTGTCGCACAAGTAGAAAATCTCTTCCATGCACTTAATCGTCATTGATATGGACAAAAATGGAGAAGGTTGCCTCAGCACAGTGACTTAACAACTCGCTGACTTTCCACGCCACTGGATCCTCTTCACATAGACACGTTAAACGCTCAACTATGTGTCTGGCACCCAGCGAATCGGCATAGTGCAACAAGCCAACTCGTGAGCGTGGGAAACCGCAGGCGTGTTCAGCTGCCAGGTTCACTTCACTGACACTCCTCGCCGTAGCGTCATACAGTAGCTCTGCTGACTCGTTGGTGATCGCCAGTAAAAGCCGCTCGCGAATCTCATCCGCCGAATAGTCTTTACGTTCAATGCCAGCGAAATACGCTTCCTCAATACCAAGATCCGCCACGATCGGATCATCCACTCTGCCCGCCCCACCGGGGTAGCGATACCAGCCCGCACCGGTTTTGCGCCCGAGCTTGCCCAGTTCAATCATGCGGTCAGCAATCGGGATATAGCGTCTGGCAGGATCCGGAGCGCTCTTTTGCGCACACTTTTTTGCATGGGCAACGTCAAGGCCGACCATATCCTGTCTTGCAAAGGGTCCAAGCGAACACCCGAATTCGACCATTGCCTCATCGATTTCCCACGGTGTGGAGCCGTCCAGCAATACCGTATCAGCAGCCTCCTGATACCGGACCAGCAGGCGATCTTCGATGAGTTGAATCCGATCTTCGGGAGCCTGATAGTCGACGGGTTCATCACGGGGTGGGATTCGTGTTTTCATGCCCCGGTGTTCTGCCGGTGGGTCTGTAACCACCCATCAGTCATTAGCAAAACCCAGAATGCCGGATGCTTCGATCAATGCACGCAGTTCAGTCAATGACGCTTCAACCGAGCAGCCACTGGTATCCAGATGATACTCAGCCTGGCCATACAGCGATTCACGGGCCACGAGAATATCGCGAAGCTGATCCATCGCACGGGGATTTCCAGCCATGGGGCGCAGGTCACCCTGTGCTTGCACACGCGTCATGTGCTCTTGTGGCTGAGCTTTCAACCACACGCTATGGAATCGTTCGAGAAGCTCACCAAAGGTAGCTTTCTTTTCCACAACGCCACCCGCTACTGCCAACACCAGACGCTCATGCGATGCAATGATATTGCTCAAGGTTTCGGCTTCCAACATCCGGTAACCTTCCTCCCCGTACATGGCAATAACCTCACCCACGGGCATGCCGGCACTGCGCTCAATCTCCTTGTTGAGCTCGACAAACGGTATATGCATGACCTCACTCAATCGGGCTCCGAGTGTCGATTTGCCAGCACCTCGCAAGCCAATCAGACAGATACGTTCGGCTTTGCGCTCACGCAGCCGTTCCGGATCAAGCAAACGCATTACGCTGGCACGCGTGGCGGCGTCCGCGCGGTGATAACACGCTGTCAGATGTGCCAGTTCTTCAGCTGGCGCACCATCAACGCTGAACAGTGCTTCCATGGGTATGTCGAACGCGATGGCAATGCGTTGGAGCAAGCCGATGGAAATATTTCCCTCACCGCCTTCCAGGCGAGCCAGATATCGAGGCGACACATCAGATAGTTCTGACAGCTCACGCCTGGACAATTTCCGTTGCTTGCGAAGTGCATACACTCGTTCACCCACCTGACACATGAGCGCAGCAGCGGATTCATCGTGATTGATATGACTTATAGCTTGTTGCGCACCGGTAGAGACGAGTCTGGCCCCAACATATACGGGTGAAGATGAAGTTGATTTGACACTCAAGATCAATAGGTCTCCACGTGGTAGCGCCCATCTTCCCTAAGGGCGTCTCGCAGCGATTGCCAGTCCATGTTCACAGACTCTGCGATCCGGGCGAGTGATTCATCCACGCCGCTTTCCATGTCTTTCAATCCACAGATGTAGATGTAGGTGTTGGGATCCTGTAACAGCTCTGCAACCATAGCCTGCTCCGTTAGCAGACGATCCTGTACGTATTCTCGCGGTTGATCAGGTAAACGACTGAACACCAGGTGCTTCTGCAGCAATGCTTCGGGCAGCTTGGCAAGCGGCCCGAAATAAGGCAGGCTTTCCGGTGTCCTGGCACCAAAAAACATCACCAGACTGCCTTCACGTTCACCCACGGTTCTCTGCCGGGCCATCGTGAATGAACGCATGGGCGCAGAACCGGTACCCGTACAGATCATCAGCAAGCGGGCAGCCGGATCAGATGGCAGCAGAAATGTAGCACCAAATGGACCTGTTACGTGCACCTTGTCGCCTTTGGTCAGATCGCACAAGTGATTGGAACACAGGCCGCCTTCTTCTCGTTTTACCGTGAGCGATACATTGTGATAACCGGGGCGTTCACCATCCCGCGGACTGGATGCAGAGTACAGTCGGGGTAAATGGGGCTTACCCGATGCATCGGTTCCCGGAGCGATAACACCCAGCGACTGGCCTTCGAGTATCGGGAACGGCTTACCCTGAAAGTCCAGGATAATGTGCCGCACATCCGTATCGCTACCGTCTGTAGTCAGTCGGTAATTCCCTTGCACTATCGCCTCTACCGGATGACTCAGGTTGTACAGGTTGATGGTGGGTTTCGCAGCAGACGCTGGTGCTTTGCTCTTGCCGCCTGCTCCCCTATGGGCTTCGGCCAGAAGTGCTGCTACAGGGTCAACATCACTCTCGTCGATACCACTACTCGACGTAGATGCTTCAGTGGTCGACACCTCACCCTGCTCAGGCAGTTCATCCCAATCGAACTGCTCTTCCAGTGAATACGGCGTCTCGACAACTCGCCACTCATCGATGGAGCCTGTTGGGCACACCGGTATGCAGTCCATGCAGAAGTTGCACTTACTGGCATCCACCACCACGTTGTTATCGTCGTGCTCAATGGCCTGTATCGGACAGGTCATCTCGCACGTATAGCAGCGGATACAGATTTCCGGATCAATCAGGTGCTGTTTCAGCGGGTGGTTCATGATGAGACTCCGGCAGGGCTTTACGCCATGTGCAACTTGACGTACTCGAAATCACCTGGCTTGTTGTCAATACCCACCTTCGGCGGTGCAATCCAGGAGGCAAACTTGCCGGATTCAAAACACGGTGTCATCAACGATTGAACAAAGGCACCATCGTCTTTGGTCGGTAGCCACTGGGCGGAGCTGCTTTCCCATTCGGCTTCGGTGATGATGTCGCCCTGAGGATTTGCCTTGATAGCGGCGAATACACCAATTTGACGGTGGAACGCTTCATGCGGCAGCGAGAGCGTGAAATCGATACCCGCCTTCTTGATAATCTTGTTCCAGCGGCCCACACCACCGGCGGCGTCGCGCACATAGTCATCGCGCAAACGCATGTTGATGGCAGTCAATGCCGGAACATCCTGCTCCACGATCTGACCGTCAACGATGCTCTTGACCGCATAGGTGCCATCCTGCAAGCGATGATCGTCGTCGATTCGGTGCTCCATGTATCGGCCCTTGATACCGGCGTTAAACGCATTGGCCGCATTCGTGGATACTTCCTGGCCGAATAGATCCAGTGACAACGTGTAGTGCAGGTTGAGTTTTTTCTGGATCGTTGGCAGATCAATGACGCCCAGATCACGCACATTACCAATATCGTTTGGATCACTGATACCGGCTTTGTTCATGGCTTCAACCGTTGCCTGAATAGTGCGTCCTACACCGGTTTCACCCACAAACATATGGTGAGCCTCTTCGGTCAACATGAAGCGGCAGGTTCGACTCAAGGGGTCAAACCCGGATTGAGCAAGAGACTCGAGTTGCATTTTTCCATCACGATCAGTGAAGTAGGTGAACATGAAAAACGATAACCAATCCGGTGTTTCCTCATTAAATGCGCCGAGCATGCGCGGCGCTTCTTCTGAGCCAGACGAACGGCGCAGCAGATCATCGGCCTCTTCCCGACCATCCTTGCCGAAGTATTTTTGCAGCAGGTAAACCATTGCCCAAAGATGGCGGCCCTCTTCCACGTTAACCTGAAACAGGTTGCGCAAGTCATAGAGCGAAGGGGCGGTCAGACCAAGAAAACGTTGTTGCTCAACGGAACCCGGTTCGGTATCGCCCTGTATCACAATCAGCCGCTTGACCATATTGCGATACTCACCGGG
>CALLPU010000400.1 GCA_938016235.1 uncultured Granulosicoccus sp.
CTGGCAGTTGATCCTCTCGCCACTGTGGGGCATCACGCCAGCGTTCATGAACTGGCTCGGCATGGGCAGCTTCTTTCAGCCTTGGCTCGGTCTTGAGACGTCTGCACTGATCACCGTAACGTTGATTTCTATCTGGCAGTACGTCGGCATTCCGTTGATGTTGTTTTATGCAGCACTCCTGAATGTGCCGGAGGAAACCATTGAGGCTGCCCGCATCGATGGTTTGAACGGTTGGTGGATTTTCTGGAAAATCAAATTCCCCTTGATTCTGCCTACCGTAGGTCTGGTCGGCATCTTGACGTACATCGGCAACTTTACCGCCAGCTTCGATCTGATCTATTCGATTCAAGGGGGCCTGGCAGGACCTGACTACTCAACCGACGTCATGGGGACTTTCCTGTTCAGAACATTCTTTGGATTTCAGGCACAGCTGGGCGATGTGTATATGGGCGCAACCGTGGCCTCTGCCCTGTTCTTCATCATTCTCATTGGCGTGGGACTCTACCTGTTTGGAGTTCAACGTCGCTTGCAGAGGTATGACAGCTAATGATCATGCGTGAACGTGTATCGAGCGTGAGCATCCACGCCATTTTAATTGCTTATTCACTGTTGGCGTTGTTTCCGTTGGTACTCATCGTCATCAACAGCTTCAAGACCAAAAAGGCAATCTTCAGGGAGCCCACGGGTCTCCCCCTGGGTGACTCCTTTTCGGCTGACGGCTATGCCAGTGTACTGACCAACAGCGATTTCCCATTGTACTTCGGCAACAGTCTGGTGGTCACGTGTGTGTCGCTCGCGCTGATACTGCTTCTGGGCGCAATGGCCTCTCATGCGCTCTCCGAATATCGATTCCCCGGCGACACGTTTATTGGTATCTATCTGATTCTCGGCATCATGGTACCCATTCGACTTGGCACAGTGGCGCTACTCGAACTGATCGTTGGATTGGGTCTGGCAAACACGTTGACGGCATTGATACTGGTGTACACCGCCCAGGGTCTACCCATCGCCATATTTATATTTACCGAGTTTTTACGCTCGGTGTCACGCGAAATCAAGGACAGTGCTCGAATCGATGGACTATCCGAGTACCGCATCTTCTTCGAAGTCGTTGTGCCGTTGGTGCGGCCGGTAATTGCTACCGTGGCGGTCTTCTCGATGATCCCCATCTGGAACGACCTGTGGTTCCCGTTGATTCTCTCACCGGGTGAGGACACACGCACGGTCACGTTAGGGGTACAGCAATTCATCGGACAGTACACCGTCAACTGGGGTGCAGTGTTGGCCGCCTTGTCGGTGGCTATCCTGCCGGTGCTCGTCATGTACGTCATTTTCTCAAAGCAACTCATCCGCGGCATCACGGCCGGTGCGGTCAAGGGGTAATCATGGCAACGTTAGAACTGAAAGGTATCAAGAAATCATTTGGTGACGTAAACGTCATTCGGGATATGAATCTGGATGTCAATGACGGTGAATTGATCGTCTTTGTGGGTCCCAGTGGTTGTGGCAAGTCCACCATGCTGCGCATGATCGCAGGGCTTGAAACTGTCTCTCAAGGGCAGATTGCCATTGGCGGAAGGCGGGTGGATCATCTGCCACCGACTGACCGTGGCATTGCCATGGTGTTTCAATCCTACGCGTTGTATCCGCACAAGGATGTACGGGGTAATCTGGGCTTTGCCCTCAAGCATGCAGGTGTCGCGCAGGCCGAGATCGATGAACGTGTCAACGCTGCATCCGACATTTTGGGGCTGTCTGACATGATGGAACGAAAGCCACGCGAGCTGTCCGGTGGCCAGCGTCAACGAGTGGCAATCGGGCGAGCCATCGTTCGCGAGCCCGACGTCTTCCTTTTTGATGAACCCTTATCGAACCTGGATGCCGCGCTACGGGTGCACATGCGCGTGGAAATCCTTAAACTCCACCAACGACTGGGCAACACCATGGTCTACGTTACACACGATCAGGTTGAAGCAATGACGTTAGCCGATCGTATTGTCGTTTTTCGTGATGGCATTGTTGAGCAGGTCGGGACGCCGCTCGAGCTGTACCGAAAACCCGTCAATACTTTTGTCGCGGGTTTTATCGGCTCACCGGCAATGAATTTTCTGGAAGCTGATGCGCAAGGCTCAAGTATTCGACTGGGACAATCTGACATCTGCACATCAAACGCTGGCAATGGTCGTGTGAAACTGGGCTTGCGCCCTGAGCATCTGATGCTTGAGGAAAACGGTCCGATCGAAGGCACAGTGAGCGTGTTCGAACACCTCGGCGGTGAATCATTTGTTCATCTGACGCTGCCGGACCAGCAGACGCTAGTGGCCAAACTCGATGGTGAACTTAGTTTCAAACCGGGTGACACCTGCCGGTTGGGAATCCGGCCGGATCATTGTCATGTATTCGATAGGAATGACATGCGGGTAGCTGCATGATGATTTCTGCTAGTCAGAAGGGAGCTCGAGCGTGGAAGTAATTACCCGCCCCAGCGCGTCGGCTGCCGTCGATCTTGTTGCCCGGTTACTGGAGGAACGTATTCGTTCTAAAAACGATAGTGTGCTGGGTCTTGCCACCGGACGCACAATGGAACGGGTTTATCATCAACTGGCCGCCAGTGGCGTATCGTTCA
>CALLPU010000401.1 GCA_938016235.1 uncultured Granulosicoccus sp.
CAGCACCACGGTTTCGTCGCGAATCTCGGCTAGCGTCACCAGCTGCGACTCGCCTTCCTTGGTGATCGCCTTGAAGCGCATGCCGATAATCAGCTCCTGCTCTTTTTCAATCGGCCCGCGAGGCCACTCTGCAATCAGTGACTCATCAGGATAACCGTACGCATCTTCGGGGTAAATGGTAACAGCCACAGGTTCGCCGGCCCGCTTACCCGTCAACTCTCGTTCCAGACTTGGCAACAGCGCGTTGGTGTTGTGCATGTACACCAGTGGCAACTCACCCTGGGAGCTATCAATGAGCTCTCCAAAACCATTGGTTAGCTGGTAGTGCAGCGATACCACGCGATTGTCGTCGATGATCAAATCGTTATCTGCCATGATTCACTAAACGAGTACGCCAGTATGAATCGTGAACGATACGCTAAAAATTACCGAAGAACGCCGGCTTGGTCTGACGTCGTCGCTGTAGCCAGATAACCACGGCCAACAACAGCAGTGCCGGTAGATAGAACACTTCCTTGGGCATGCGATCAGCCGGGAGTTGAACCTGATCAATCCGCACCAGCGGGTCGCCATAGAAATCAAACATCTGCAGCGTCTGGAAAAAGGCAGTGCCCGCAAACGGCTCTTCCAGAGTGGCACCACCGTCTTCCATGATGACGGTCAATCCGGCTTGCTCCAACCGGGTTTCCCCGTCACCAGCTTCACCCAGATCTGCCAGCAGCGTCAACTGCGCCAGCTTGTCGGGGAAGTCGAAATCCGGGCCGGTGACACGCAATCGCAGGGGCTCTCCAACAGGATGATTCTCGGCTACCGAGATCAGCTCACTGCTGGGGACCAGCTCATACGGCGGTTGCACCTTGTCGAGCCAGAAACCTGGCCGGAACAGCGTGAATGCCACAAGGACCAGCAACAACGACTCCCATATCTTGCTGCGCGTCATGAAGTAGCCTTGGGTGGCCGCGGCAAACAGCATCATGGCAATGACACCCACCACGAACACAAACACCGCTTTGCCCAGCGATACGTCGATCAGCAGCAGCTCGGTATTGAAGATGAACAGAAACGGTAACAGTGCTGTGCGAATGTCATAGGCAAAACCCTGCAGACCCGTGTGAATCGGGTTACCACCGGAAATCGCACTGGCCGCAAAGGCCGCCAATCCCACCGGCGGCGTATCGTCGGCGAGAATACCGAAGTAGAAAACGAACATGTGCACCGCAATCAACGGCACCACCAGACCCTGCTGCGCACCCACCGACACAATCACGGGCGCCATCAAGGAGGAGACGACGATATAGTTGGCGGTTGTCGGCAAGCCCATGCCCAGCAACAGGCTCATGACAGCCACCAGCAGCAGCATGACAATCAGGCTGCCACCAGACAGAAATTCGACAAACTCCCCAACGACCTGATGCGCACCGGTTAACGAGACCGTTCCGATGATGATGCCGGCCACACCGGTTGCCACGCCGATGGGCACCATGCTGCGAGCACCGTTGATCATGCCGTCTGCAAAATCCCGAAAACCCCGACGAATTGAGGTACCCATAGGCTGATTGTCAGACTGCCCGGCCCTGAGAATCGTCTTGAGTGGGTGCTGCGTCAGCACAATGAAAATCATGGCCATGGAGGCCCAGAAGGCTGACAAGGCCGGCGACAGCCGTTCAATCAGGATGCACCACAGCAGCACGATGATGGGTAACAGAAAATACAAGCCTGTCATGGCGACCTCACCGGGGCGTGGCAGTACCAGCAACGGTGCGTTCGGATCGTCCATGGTGAGTTCAGGTCGGCGTGCACTGATGTTGATCAGTATCAGGTAGGCAATCAGAAAGATGCCTGCCGCGCCGAAGATGGTCATGCCTGGGAAGGCGGTGCTGATCCAGCCAAGCCCGTAATAGACAATCGCACCGAGTGCCACAAAGGCCAGAAAGCCAAACAGAAAACCGATCAGCTTCTGCATGACCGTGATATGCGAGGGCGGCTTTTCCAGACCGGAAAGATCCAGCTTCAGTGCTTCCAGATGAACAATGTAAACCAGCGCAATGTAAGAGATCAGTGCGGGTAACAGCGCATGCTTGATCACTTCGGGGTACGAGATACCCGTGAATTCTGCAATCAGGAAAGCCGCAGCCCCCATCACCGGTGGTGTTAATTGCCCATTGGTACTCGATGCTACTTCAACCGCGCCCGCTTTCTCTGCCGAAAACCCCGTGCGCTTCATCAACGGAATGGTAAAGGTGCCCGTTGTGACCACATTCGCGATGGACGAACCGGAATAGATACCACTCAGTGCTGACGCAACGACGGCCGCTTTAGCCGGCCCGCCACGAAAATGTCCCAGCGTGCCAAAGGCCAGCTGGATGAAATAGTTACCTGCCCCGGCCTGTTCCAGCAACGCACCGAACAGCACGAACAGGAAAATCATGGAGGACGCTACACCCAGCGCAACCCCGAAGACCCCCTCGCCCTGCATCCAGTAATGCCACATGGCCTTGCCAAACGATGCGCCTTTCCACTGCACCACATCGGGCAGGAACTGCGCATCGCCAAAGAATACATAGAAGACGAATACGCCCGCCACGATCAACATGGGTAGGCCAAGCGATCTGAAGACAGCGGCAGCCAGCAATACCAGGCCCAATGCCGATATGAAGATGTCTGAGCTGGTGGGCAAGCCTGCCCGCATGGCAATGTCATCTTTAAAGACGATCAGATACAAACAGCAACTGACACTGGCAGCTGCCAGCAACCAGTCATAAGCAGGCACCCGGTCTTTCGGGCTTGCCTTGAACAGGGGATAAGACAGACACGCAAGTGCCATGGCAAACGCCAGGTGAATAACCCGCACCTCGCTGCCATTGAAAATCAGGTTGATCCCCACCTCTTCTGCCAGCCAGAACGGCACGGCGGAGGACACGTACAGTTGGAACGCACTCCACGTGAAGGCGATTAACGCAATTAAAAAACCGATGGTTCCTGCCGGATTTCGCCCTCCGGTATCGATCGCCGTAAAGGCCTCGAGATCAGATGCAGACCCGGACGAAGGGCTGGCGGTAGCAGCGGTGGCATTCATACGCAGAACTCGGTTATCAGCTCGGCGGCTACCGGTGGTGCGGGCGCCAGAACTGGATGCGATCAAGCCGCCAGAGCGTCGCTTGATCGTGGAAAAGAGTGCCCGGGGCTGCGGTTGTCGCAGCTCTCGGGCCAGGTAGGTGAGCCAGGCGCGCTGTCGTCAGTCAAAGACTATTTTTGACAGTAGCGCCGGCAACAGACCTGTTTTTACATCCAGCCACGCTCTTTGTAGTACCTCACAGCGCCGTCGTGCAGTGGAGCTGACAGGCCGTCAGCAATCATCTGCTCTTCCTGCAGATTGGCGAACGCCGGGTGCAGCTTCTTGAAGTCTTCGAAGTTATCGAAAACTGCCTTGACGACCACGTAGACCACGTCGTCAGAAACATCGGCTGAAGAGACGAAGGTTGCGCCAACACCAAACGTGTTGTTGTCCGCATCCTGGCCTTTGTACATGCCAGCTGGGATGCTGGCTGTTCGGTAGAACGGGTTCTCTTCAATCAGCTTGTCGATCACAGGGCCCGTAACGTCAACGAAGTCAACGCCGCAGGTGTTGGTCACTTCCGTGATGGCAGCCGCTGGATGCCCAACGGTGTAGATCATGACATCGATCTTGTCATCGCATAAGGCTTGCGCCATCTCAGCGCCCTTCAGCTCAGAGGCAACAGAGAAATCATCCATGGTCATGCCGTAGGCATCCATGACGACTTCAGCGGTAGCGCGCAGGCCTGAGCCCGGGTTACCCACGTTTACACGCTTGCCTTTCAGATCTTCGAACGATGCAATGCCAGTACCTTCACGCGCCAGTACGGAGAACGGCTCGGGATGGACAGAGAAAACCGCACGCAGGCTTTCAAATTTTCCCTGGTCTTCAAACTTGGAGGTACCGTTGTAAGCATGGTACTGCCAGTCTGACTGAGCAACGCCGAATTCGAGCTCACCGGCTCGAACCGTGTTGATGTTGTAGATAGAGCCACCGGTTGATTCGGCTGAACAGCGGATGCCGTGTTCCTTGCGCCCTTTGTTGACCAGACGGCAAATGGCGCCGCCAGTGGGATAGTAGACACCGGTAACACCCCCGGTACCAATCGAGATGAACTGCTGCTGCGCCTGAGCAGTTCCAGCGATTAAACCGGCAGCCAGCAGGCCGCCTGTTAGTGCAATGCGTGTATTCATCAATGGTTCCTTATATCGTGTTGATTCGTGAAAGTGATGAGCTTGAACATGGGTTCCCTGCCGGTTCACACAGGCAGCTCGTAATGGCCAGCCGAGATGATCACCTGATCGCCAGACGATGCGTCGGGATCGTGGTGTTCACGGCAGTCATGCCCCAATGTAACAAAATGAACCCCCGGCTGGAACCTTATCCGGCAAGATGTTGCGATGCCATGGTTCAAACCCCGTGCAGCCGTGTCGTATTCAATCAAAACCAGTGTCGAACCGATCAGGTCTCCCTACGCGCCGCCAAGCCTGCCAGAAACCAGCGTAACAACTGATCACCACACACTCGATAATTTCGTGCCTCGGCATTGCGAAAGAGTGCCCCGACTTCGCTCTTGGCAAGCTTGCCACCGCCATCGATGATCAGCTCATGCACATCATCGGCGCGTAGCGACAAAGCTATCCGCAATTGTTTAAGCACGGCGTTGTTAATGTGTTTTTCAACGGGCGCAGCTGTTGGCGCACCGGCCGGCGGAGGCCCCCTTCGATCCAGAATCAAACCGTTGAGCAGCGCGCTCAAAGCCGCTTTCGGACAAGGCTCAAATCCGGCTTCACTTTCTCGGGTACGCCAGGCTGCGGCCTGTGCTTCTGTGGCCTCGACACCTCCCAGCTGCATCAAGCGGATGGCCGTAGCATCGTCCAGCTGCAGGGAATAGCGAATGCGGCGATTGAGTTCGTTGTTGTCCACTGCTCTCTCGTAAATCAGATAGTGCTTAACATAGTGTGTTTAAGCAATTGTTTTTAATGAGTAATTGAGAAAAGGATCGTTGATTCCCGTTTTCAACCACATTAATGTTTCGTGACACAGACCACGTTTTTGTTGCCGTTCGCTGATGCCCTGCATTTGATTTTGTATGATGTCGCCTGAGGTTTCATCCGAGCTTGACCGTTGCGCGGGGTCAAGCAGGTCTTGATGAATCATCCCATGGAGTGGACTGACGTGTTGTGGTATCTACTGGTCGGTATTGGTTGTTTGTTGATTGGCTACATGCTGGGCGCCCGGCGGGCACGCCGCGTGAAAAAACGCGCGTTGCAGGAACTGAATGCGCAGTCGCTGGAATTACTCGATGCCAAGTCATCCTTGAGCGCGATGCAACAGTCCTCAAGCCAGCAAGTACGCAAGGATAAACTGCTCAATCTCACCCTTCGCAAACTCAAACAGTCCAACGCCCGTTCGCGCAACTTGTGCGATCTGCTGACAAAACAGAACAAGCAGCATT